>CAZTGJ010000021.1:0-18012 GCA_964613025.1 uncultured Thermoplasmata archaeon
AGATAGGTAATTTTAAAGTTACATTTCTAGGTAGTTTTGGAAGTTACACGACAAACTAGCTATAAAAATTATTGCCGTGGAAAAGGATTCCTTGGTAAAAGAGGAGGAAATACAGGCTCTGTAAAACAAGTTGTTCATGATGGAGACACTGTAGCAATTGAGGCTGATGGAAATATCGGTGTTCGATTTCTTGGAATAGATACCCCCGAAGTAAGTTTGAAACATCCAACCATCGGTGGATTTCCAACAATTTATCCTAATTTTACAGATTTGCTCACTGATCCCTTTTCTACAAATTTTCCAGATTCTGCCTCTTTTAAAGCAGCCCTCGGTCCGGCCTTAGTTGGGTATCTCAATACAAAATTGGGTCCTGATTGTGCAAAAAACCATGATGACCACGCGGAAGTAGCCCATCGGGAATTGGAAAAATTCATTCAAGACGATATTAATAAAATAGTTCCAGCGGCCGGAAAAACAAAGGCACAAACCTATAAATTCTTTCTGGCCTTTTCTTACGAAATAATGGACTATTATGGTCGATTTCTCTGTTTTGTACACCAGGACCTACCAAAAAGTCAACAAGCTGGAAAGATTTCGTATAACCAAAAAATGCTGGTCAATGGGTTTGCATCACCATATTTCATCTTCCCAAATATCGAACCATTCCGGACGGGCGGAAATATCGTGGGTAGCATTCCGGATGTGAGTGATTTCTCGAATTTCATTAACAGCAGCAAGCTGAAAGACGCCAGAGATGCAGTTAAGTCAGCGAGAACCAATCAATTGGGAATATTCTCGAATAATGTTGGACAACCACTGATGCTGGAGCCCTTTGAACTGAGATATCTCTCTAAAAGAAGTCCACCATCAAGATGGGTTATTGACATGAGTTCATCTACGCCTTCCTTGATTGCGCCATGTGATTATCATACTATTTCATATGCAGAAGATAGATTGTTCATAAATTCAGAACACCTGCTTTTATTCAGGGATAAGGGATATTGATACCATAAATTTCTTGCTTCATCATCATCAAGGGGTTGCATGAAATATTCAATTTAGGTAAAAATATCAGTAGGATAAAAGGTGCAATAATGAGGGGAGCAGATTTGATGTCAATAGATACCATATTTGATGAGAAAGATTTTGACCAAGCTTGCGAGTGGTGGGAGAACTTACCAGCCGTTACCAGGATTGCAATCTTCCAGGACCCATGGGATATCAATGAGTTCGATGAATAATCAGTAAAACCATACCACCCAAAACAAATACGAACCCACCAACGACATTAAGTACAACCGGAAGGGGGGGGGCGGGAGGAAGGGAGAGATAGAAATTTGATATGTACCAAAAATACAGTCAAATCCCCCATCACTTATTCATCCAAGTTCATCCATAATTTCCGTTTCCTCCGCGATCTTCCCTGTCCCCGCGAGAGCCTATCTCCCACTGACCGGTCCGGAAAATTACCAATACACATATTAATAACAATGGAAAGGTTTTCGGCTGACACTGTTACTAGATTGTCATATAAGAAGGGCTAATTTCAGAAACACTAACTTGGGGAAAGAGACAGTTCAAAAATCGTCCCTGAACAGCTTAATAAAAAGTTTGATCCCCCAACCAACAGACCCTGCTTATACCGATTATTTGGACATGAGCATAATACACTACATTCTATTATGACTCAACCCGGGAGTTGTCATGATGAATAATGGAAAGAACGCAGCACAGAAACTTGCCACTATACTGATTGTGATCCTGCTGTCCAGCGGATCCCTTGGACTTATTTTTACCACTGCCTTTGCAAAGGGAGACGGGGACTTCCCACCTCCTGATCCGGGGGACTGGGTCATTACCAGCCCGACAAACGTCACCAACGAGATACTCTACATGAACGGGAATATCCTTGTGAAGAACGGGGGAATCCTTCATCTGGAGAGTGTGACCCTGATCTTCAATTCCACACATGACGGGGAGTTCAAGATAGACGTCGAGAACGGCGGCACACTGTATCTCTACAATTCCACAGTTGACCGGGGGACGGATTACACCTACGGGTTCCGGTTACTGGATGGGGGGAAGCTGAGGGTCGAGAACTCCGAGATCAGACGGTGCGGTTTCAATGCCTGGAACTTTTACGGCCTGACCCTTTATGGGGATAATGCCATCATCAAGAATACCCTGTTCACCCAGGGCCACATCGGTATCTATTCCTATATCGCCACCGGTCACGAGATCATCGGTAATTCCTTTATCAACAACACCCATGTAGCCGTCTATCTCCACACGGTCACCGATTTCCTGATCTCGGAGAACCTCATGGACCATAACAATTACGGCACTTACCTTCATGCATCGGGGGACGGGATCGTGGAGAAGAACACGGTCCGGAACAACACCGGGATGGCTGCGGCTCAGGGAATCATGGCCATCAAATCCGACAATATCGAGATACGGGACAATCATGTTGACGGAACCGTGGAAGCCCTCTACGCCCACACCAGCTCGAATATCACCTTCCGGGATAACACAGCAACCAACAGTACTCGTGGAATCAGGATTCACGATTCCGACTATGTGGACAGCATCGGGAACGACCTTTGGCTGAACATCCATGGAATGCACATCGTACAGGGGAACAATCTTCTGATCCGGGACAACAATGTCTCATTCAACCGGGATTACAATATCTATGCCTACAGGGATACCAATGTCCTCATCGAGAATAACATATTCAACAATGTCACCGTCTACTATGGTGTTGCCCTCAGAGAATGCAGTGAGATCGAGGTGAACGACTGCATCTTCCTGGGGAATGCGGACCGTGCATTGTGGCTCTGGGATTCCAACAACATCACAATGTATCGGAACGTGATCTCCGACACCAACCTCGGTTACTATAACCTGAGATCCGTGGATACCCTCTTTGCGGATGGTGAGATCTCCCGTACGAACTACGGCATCTGGTTTGACGGCTCCATTCGGAATATTGTCGAGAATTCGACTGCTCTCGGCAGCAACACCTTCGATATTCATCTCAGAGGAACCACAACAGACCTCACCCTGCTCAACACCGATGTGGACACCAAGGATTTCCATGATGAACAGTCCGAATATATAGAGCAGTTCTATCTTGAAGTGGAAGTCCAGGGACGAACGGGTCCCGTTTCAGGTGTGGACGTTGAGGTGGTGGAGATACTCACCGGGAATGTCATCTACTCCACTCCGGCCTTCGGAGGAGCAGACCACCTGACCGATGATGCGGGGAAGGTCTCCTGGATCAGACCCCTCTTTGCCAGCTACAACAAGAACGGCAGCACCCAGAGCCAGGTCCGGATCCAGATCAACGATCACGGGATCTTTCAGGATGAATGGTATGGATATGTGGAACACCAAAAGACTGTGACATTCACCAAATCGGCGCTTACCGTGGATCAGGCTGGGAATGGAGACTACACCACCATCGGGGAAGCCATTGCTGCGGCATCCGATGGTGATTCCATCCTCGTCTCCGCCGGAGTATATCAGGAAAATCTCATCATCGACAAATCCCTTGAGATATACGGAAAGGGAGGGGTGGTGAGCATAGATGCTTCCGGAGCCACTGGTTTCGATATTCAGGCAAATACAACATTGGGGAATTTCACCATTACCAACGCATCCCTGGATTTCGACATCCAGGCCGATACCTTTGTTTTCAATGTGACCTTCGCAACCGTGAACTTCGATGCGAGCCATTATTTGTACGTAGGATACTATGTTACGATACATACGGTGGATGACGATCAGCAGCCAATTCCCAGGGCGAATGTCACCGTTGACAGTGCATTCTTCCCCCTTCGTACATGTGAATCCGATCCCAACGGTCTGGTCAAACATATTCCACTTACCGATTATGCCGATTCCACCTCGGAACATCTCGAGCTCAATCCGTATGTCGTGAACGGTTCCAGAACATTCAGGAGCGGGTCCACCGAACTGACTATCCACAATAATATGGACCTTATCCTGAACCTGACAAGACATGGAGAGTTCGGAAGCTCCGTGACCAACGGAGATTTCAACAACGACGGATACACCGATTATGCCGTTGGAGCCCCATTTGATGACCAGGGGGCGGAGGATGCGGGAGCGGTATTCATCTATTACGGACCCCAGAAAGGGGTTGAGGAGCTTCGACCCATTGATGCGGATATTGTCCTCAACGGGGAAAGAATCCATTCCTGGTACGGAACAACACTGGCAAATGCAGATGTGAACGGGGACGGTATCGACGATCTCATCGTGGGATCGCCCGGCTACAATTCAACCGGTGCCAACGGGCTGATGGGATGGTACTGGAATGAGGACGATTTCAGGGATTTTCAATATGCCAGGGTCGACCAGCAGATCAATTTCGGGAACGGACAATTCGATCCGCCTCAGGTGGGGAACAGTTTTTCCGTCAACTGGAGCGGTTACCTGTATGTAACGGTGGAAGATGACTACACCTTCTACTTCGATCATGACGACGGCGTCAGAATGTACCTCAATAATCAACTGATTCTGGAAGCATGGGAACATACCGGCCAGGAAGCACAAAGCCAGGAACCCCTCCATCTCACCCCCGGTTACTACCCCATCGGGATCGAATTTTACGATAGCGGTGGTCCTGGGAGCTGTGTCATGAAATGGGAGACACCCGAGATGGAGAAACAGGTGATCACCTCTGAGCACCTATTCTACACCATGGATATCAATCCGGGGAAGGGAGCGGTCTATATCTATTCCGGAGAGCTCTTTGACGGGGATGATATCACCGCAGCCTCGGGGATCCGGCAGGATGGAGCATTCCCATTGTACGGGAATTACCTCTCGGCCGGGGATTCGGATATCGACGGAAAGCATGACATCCTTGTGGGTTTCGAGGGCGGCACCCAGCTTCTCTTTGGGAATATCATGCTCTATCACGAGGAGTTCAATGATCAACCCATGCTCAGTGGAGAATGGGATCCTCTGACCTCCGGCGGAGGCGGGGAAATGTACCTCTCGGGAGATGGAATGCTCACGATAGATACGGAATCGGATTCCGATGCCTACGCCTATGTGATGTCCAGGGATATCCTGGACCGGGGAATCGGATTTTCCATGACCCTCCAACGGGGAGCCAGTACCATGGTCATTACGGGGATCGATTACAAGGTGCCTCGGGAGGATGTCAGCGATCTTGGGAAACAAGAGGACCATACGCTCTTCTCCCTGTATGCCAACGGACAGATAAAATACTGGCCCACCTTCGGAGGCAATGTGCGCATAGAAAATCCGAATGTGGATAACAGACCCCAGTTCACCTTCTCTCTCCTTATCACCCCGGAATACGATCATCTCTGGGTTTACCTGGATGGGGAGGAGCTTGTGGACACACCACTGACGGGATGGGATCCTGTGTATCTCAAGATGGGCGATTCCACCCATTTTGGTATGGCGGTCATCAATATCATGGAGTATTCACCCCTCCTCCTCAATGCCACCATTCCGGGCTGGGAACATGCAGTGATCCTCAACAATACCGAGAGAAAGATCGCAGCCTCGGTGGACGGTGATGTATACTTGTTTTCTATCAATCTCGATGACCTTTTCGTCAATTCATCCGATTCACGAACCGATTTCAGTGGGATCCACAACTACACCACCTTCAAGAACGGGATCACCCTGTCCCCCTTCTACTTCATACCCATTGTCGCTAACGGTGATTTCAATGACGGATGGGATAACTGGACCCAGGCCGAGAACGTCCGCGGGACGAACAATGCAGAGTGGGAGCTCACCACTGAGGAACATGGTGACTGGACGGTCTATGACGGACCTGCCGGAAGCTTCGGACCGGACCGCGACAATGTCGCATCAGGACAGGGTCAGGGAAGGGATTGCGATGGCACCCTTGTCTCCGATCCGTTCTATGTTCCGGAGGATGTGAAGTATCTTGACCTCTGGCATCATACAAAGTGGTGGAGCATGGAACGTGCCAACGAGAATCAATACCAGGATGAGATCGCGGATGCCGTGAACTTCCGGGTGATCGATAACGAGACCGGCCTGGTGGTTGCCGAACTCCTGTACAGTCAGGACGCCGGGTACCCAGTATCGGGCGAAGAGGATGGACGGCTCAGCCTCGATATCTCCGGTCAGACCGGAAAGTGGCTCCGCCTCGAGGTGGAGATCGTCACCAATTACCGGCAGTACGATGATGCTCTGGTCCAGATCGACAACGTCACCGGAGCCAAGGAGAACGACGATCTCGCCGGTGATTTCACCTCCCGACTCATGGAGCTCAACCGTACATTCACCGCCTTCGTGGTGAACTGGCAGGGAGATGACCACGATGGAAATATCACCTTCTATTATCGTCTTGAGAAATCCGAGGACTGGATACTCCTGCCCGACGGTCTGGTGGATCTCGGTACCGACGCCACCACCTTCCAGTACAAGATCGAGTTCCAGGCAGTCAAGGGAAATCCCTATCCCATCATCGAATCACTTCATTTCAGCTTCTACAACGGTACCCCGGAATATCTCCGGAGCGGATGGTCAGCCGATGTCGGCACACTGCTGGAGGAGCACACCCTGGGAATCGTGGATGGGTCAACCCTGACCCTCTACCAGGGATCGAGCCCGAAGATGACCATCACGGCAGATCATGATATTCAAGCCGTCTCCTCCACAGGAGATGTGGATATCAACGGTGAGGATGACATTATTGTTACATCAGATGGAACAGCCTATCTCTTCCTCTCGGATGGGATCGGCGACAGAACCGTTGGCGATGCCGACTACTCCTTTGCGGGAGAGAGCGGATACGGCGCTTCCCTCCACCGGACACTGATCGGTTCTCCGGATGAGCTTGCCGCTGATGGACGTGCATACGTGCTTCCCATGGTCGAGGAGAATATCGCATTGGTCTCCGTGAACCTGGAGGACAAATCCCTCATTTATCCGCATACTTCGAAAACACTGAAACCCGTAGTTAAGAACACCGGACTTCAGCGGTTGGAGAACGTGGGCCTCAGGCTCGAGATCACCGCGCCATCCTATTCACATGAGGAAACGATCCAGGTATCTCTCGATCCCGGTGAAGCCGTAGAAGTGCCTTTTGTCTGGGTCATTCCCGAGGATGAATGGGTTACCTATACCATCGTGTTCTCCCTTGATTCCGATCAGAACGATCAGGACAACACCATCGAGATCGAAGTTACCACCCGCTATCATGCTCTCACCCTGGAAACCACGAAGGATTACGATGCTGTTTCCGAGAACGGTCTTGCCTCCTATAGATTGGTCCTTGGAAACATCGGCACCCTGGGAGAGGATAATGTCACATTCCAGATGGACCTTCCAAACGAATGGGACTGGTGGACCTCACGGAGCGGAGTGAACATCACGTATCTTCTCATCGAGGATCATCTGTCCTTCAACCTCTACATGCAGACCTCCTCATCGGTTGGTGTATACCCCGTCACCCTCACAGCGGTCTCGGAGAACGGTACTGCCAAAGCGGTCATGGACCTCGAGGTTCATATCGTGGATCGGGATATCACCCCGATATTGGTCACCTACCTGCGGGAGAATGGAAAGGAAGGTACTCCGATCAGCGGTGAGAATACTACCATCGTCCTTACCCTCATGAATCCGGGAACGGAAACCGTTGCGGCGTTCAATACCACGCTGTATCTCGATGATGAACAGATCAGGATCGGTGATTCTCTAGGCATTGCAGCAAACGATACCACCACCATTTCATTCCATGTGATCCTTCAGGAGGGAAGCCACACTCTGCGGTTCGTTGTCGATGAGTTCGATGCCATCCGCGAGTACAACGAGATGAACAATGAGATCATCTCGGAGGTGGAGGTGAAACCCGAGATATCCTCGGCACCGTTCCTCTTCCGGGTTCATGTGGTTGACCTGGAGGGCGCCAATTTCACCGGTGCGAAGATCCGGGTTTCCTCGGGAAGTAACATTTTCGAGAACGTCACAGATGATTTCGGTATGTCCCTTCTCATGGTGCAGTCCTTCCCTGAAGGGGAGGTCTATCTTGTGGAAGCCATTTCCGGCGAACTCTATGCCTCAGTGACTATTGCGGCTTACTCCGAGGATGTGGAAGCGGTTGTGGAGATGGTGGTGGGTCGGTATTCCTTCCTTTTCACCTGTGATTCCCGGGACAAGGAGATCGCTCCCGGTGGCGTCCAGAGCTATGCCGTCAATATTACTAATACCGGAGACTTCGGAGATAACTTCACCATCACCCTCGACGGCCTGCCCGAGAACTGGGATGCAGATATAACAGGAAATGGATACGATGAGGGCATGCTGGAACTTGGAAAGGACATAAAGACAACCCTCACCATAACCCTCACCTCCTGGGAATATGCGCCTGCCTATCAGCGGTACGAGCTCACCCTCGCCACCGCTTCCCTCATCTCCCCCGCCTCTTCCAGCGATATGATACTGAGGGCAACGGTCACCATCAATGAGAACATCACCATGACCACGGAGAAACCGGTCGAGCACGGTCTTCCCCGTGATCCCATCTCACATCGGGTGTTCGTCACCAACTTCGGGAACACCCAGCGCAACATCACCTTCAAGGTAACCGGGGACGCAGAATATGTTTCACTCAGCAGGTATTTCATTACCCTGGACCCAGGAGAATCGGAGGAGATCCTGTTTGTCATCATCATTCCGAACATGAGGGCGGGTTCCGTTCTGAACCAGGAGCTTTACGGGATCATTTCCGGTGTCGGTACCACACCCTCAATCGAATTCACCACCACCATCGACGCCACATCCGGTCAGTACATGGAGGCCGCTATCCTGGGGAGGACCCTGGTGATCACAAACAATGGGAATACTGATGACCACATATCGATACTGGCCGATACTCCACTGGCGAACATCATCCTCCTTCCCTCCTCCGTCGACATAGATATGGGTGAGACCGTGGAGGTTCAGATGGATGTCGAAATGATCGATCTCAATATACCGGCAGGCTCCTTCATATCTGTATATCTTTCACTCTTCAATGGTAATATCTACTTCATCAATGCCACCAGGAACATGCTGGTTCCCGAGGTATATGCCCTCTCCCTCGAAACCGAGGATTCACCGTTGCAAGCTCCCCCGGGGACCCAGGCTTCCTTCGAGGTACTGGTAACGAATCTCGGGAATGTGGACTTGCAGATATTCTTCACCGGAACAATCGATGGTAACGAGCCGCTCAGGATCCCCGCTCCCATCATACTGAACCGGCACCAGGAGGTCTACGTGTATCCCATGGTAACCATATCCGAGGAGGCTTCAGGTCAGCGTGAGATCTCATTTACTGCCATGTCCGGGGATGAGGACCTCGAGGTCACCCTTGACCTGGAGCTTGATCTCTCCGTGGTCCAGGATATCGAGCTGCAGGAGATATCGGCCCGGGCCTACGAGGGTGGAACGAGATATACCATCAATCTGGTAAATTCCGGAGAGATCCAGGAACTTGTCAGGATCGAAACAAACTGCGGTGAGCTCGATCTGGAGACCGCGGAGATCCCGGTCGATGATTACATCCAGTTCCATCTTCTCATCACAGAATTTCAAATCTGTCCGGGAACCATTGTCATCAATGCCACTTCCGACAACGGGCAGGGTGTTTCCTATACCCTGGAACTCATTCCCCCGCCCTTCGTTACCATCGAGATCAAGAGCACCATTCCGGCCACTGTGTCGGATCCGGTGATCCTTGAGGCCAGCGGTGACTATTCATCCTACCTCTGGACCATCGACGAAAAGAATGTTCTCGGTCGGAAGATCTATTACAATTTCACCAGCTCCGGGCTCCACCAGATCGAACTCACGGTACGGGATAATCGCGACATCTCATCCAGGTTCTTCATCGATATCCTTGTGGAGAATCAGCCGCCGGTCATCGAAGTAGCGCCAACGCTTTTCGGGAATGCCGGAGAATACTTTGATTTTGATGCCCGGGAATCCTACGATCCGGACGGAAGCATCGTTGAATTCCGGTGGGTGATCGAGAATGAAAGCTATATCGGACCCAATATCCATCACATCTTCCCCACGGGGGGTTCCTATACGATCTCCCTTCAGGTGACCGATAATGATGGTATGGTAGCCACAACGGATGTCCTGGTCACGGTCCGGGAAACCGAGGATAAGCAGGAGGGAACCGTGGAGAAGGAAGAACTCGATATGCAATTGGTTGGTATTTCAAGCGCCCTTCTCCTTGCCCTTATCGGTACCATAGCGTTCCTTTATTTCCATTTGAATCAGGAGGAGAGCACCATGCTGCAAAAGCTCAACAGTCTCGAATCAATGAGGATCAGAGGAGCGCCGGAAGTTGTGGCGGAAGTTGTCAGCGGGGCCGATGGGCGGAGCTGTCCAACCTGCGGCCACCACGTCCCGGCAAACTTCAAGTTCTGCAACAAGTGTGGTGTTCATTTCGACGAAATCAGGGGAGACCATAGCGTTTCCCTGAAGACCACGTTCTGTACCGATTGCGGTCATCAGGTTCCCGAGAACTTCAAATTCTGTAATAAATGTGGATCACCTATTGATCATGAGGAGGTGGCATCATGAAAATGACCAATGCATCCCTGCTCAACAAGCCGAAAAGAAGCGGAAATCTAATGAATGGACATCAACGAGGTTCTTCCTTCCTTTCGATCATCAGTTGTTTGATATTGATATTCTCTGGTATACTGTCTGTCCTTCCGGCACTGGCCATTGGCGTGCAGAATCCCCCTGCAGATCGCGGGGACGGAACCCTTGAGAATTCAGGCGACTGGATCATCGAGGAGGGCGATGACCTCCAGTATACCGGAGAGACCATCGTGATCAATGGGAATCTTACCATCGATGGAAAGTTAACGCTGACCCAGTGTATTCTCATTATGAATGTGAGCTCTTCCATCCTCTCGGTGAACGGGGAGTTGGTTCTCCAGGATACCAACATCTCTGGGAATGAGGTGTACTACGATTTCATCATTCACGGGATATTTCGTTCCAGTGAAAGTCATTTTTCCGACATCGCCGGATCCAAGACTTCCCCTTATATCGGCGGACTGCAGATCTATTCCGAAGACGTGTGGATCGACGGGGGTTCCATCACAAACAACGAATTCACGGGTATCTATATCACGACGTATATCGTGATCAAGAATTTCACCATCGAGAGACATGAATACAATGTCATCGTGAACGGGTCATCCCCTCAATTTCTGGATTGTTACCTCCGCCTGATAGGTGGCAGTGTCTCTCTCTATTTGCTTAACGGGGCTTCGCCATTATTCGTGGATTGTATCCGATCCGGTTCCACACAATTTGACAATGATAAGAATTCTTCCTATAGCATCGCTCACCGCCTCAGTGTTCATGTTGTGTTCGATAACGGGACCGCTATTCCGGGAGTGAATGTTAATGTGGAGAGCATCGAAGGGGACATCTCTCAGGATACGGTCACCGATGACGAGGGGTGGGTAAGGGATATGGTTCTGCCCAAGAACACGGTATTCGAATCCTCCGGGGATAAGCTATACTCCCCTTACCTTGTAAGTGCCGAGAAGTTCGGCATCCAAGTCCAGAAAAGCGTTCCATTCGAGGATACAACCCAGGTGGAGATCATCCTCACCGGTGATTATTTCGGGTATGCATTGACCCGGGGTGACTTCAACGGTGACAGCCTGCAGGACCTTGCGGTGGGTGTTCCAAAGAATACCAGTGGGACCCAGACTCCTGGTGCGGTCTTCATTTTCTTCAATGCCGGCGATCTCGAGATCATGGACCTTGACGAATCCATGGCGGATCTCAGGATCCCGGGTGAGGAGGGAACCGACTTCGGGTCCGTCCTCTCAAGCGGGGATCTCAACGGAGATGGGTATGATGAACTCCTCCTTGCAACTCCGGCTTCCTCGGAGAATGGGGACAATGCCGGCAGGGTCTACATTTTCCTGGGAGCGGTCGTTCCAGAGTGGGATACGACCGATGACGCAGGGTTAATTTTCGATGGCGAATCAGGAACCAATTTTGGCAGTCAGCTCTACTGCGGTGAGATCACTGGTGATACGTATGAGGATTTCATCATAGGAGATAATTTCAATTCGTATGTGTATTACGGAAGCCCGGATCCGGTTGATCTGTACACCCGGGTCAGTGAGTTCTCCTCCTATGCCACCGGAAAGGGCGGTGCCGACGATACTTCACAATCCGTTACCCTCCTGAAGTCAAATGACGATGATCGGTATGAACTGAATCCTCAGGAGAGGCTCCATATCAACAATTTCACACTTGAGGAGATCAAAGGAACCCTCACCGAGGTTACCATGAGGTTCCAGTTCGTCACAGACAGATATTACGGGTATAATGCAGGTGAGCGCGGGTACGTGTACTATTCCATCAATGGCGAGGACTGGCACGAAACCGTTCGACCTCAGGCCCCAAACAACGACTGGGACGAGGAGACCACACTTACATTCGATCTCTTTGACCATGGTGTCACCGAGCTGAATCAGTTGGAGAATCTCCAGATCTACTTCAAGAACGAGGAAGGAACGGAAGGTCAGGATCACTACATCCATATCGACTTTATTCTGATAGACGTTGCCACCATACCCAGCGGAGCCAATCACACCCTGCCTTCCGGTAACCTATCTATTGGAGATATCAATGATGACGGATATCAGGATCTGCTTGTTTCCGATCCTTCCCAGCAGGCTGTCTATTTCGGAGGTCTCCAGGGTATCAGTGCTCCGGTGCTGATCCATGTTGACCCCCATGAGGGCAATTCCACCAGGATATGGCCCAGTCACGGAAATCTTACCATCTCGGAAACCCGTCCCTATCTCAACGGTCAATTCGATGATGAGTGGGCCGGATGGCGCCAGGTTGCCAATTCCCTGGGCCTGAAGGATGGTGGGGTCAGATGGAGCATCGTCGACCAGGAGAATGGTGACTGGCACGTGAACGAAGGCTTCACCGGAGGTTTCGGATCAGACCGGGATACTGTGGGAGGAGGCGGTTGGGGTGGACAGGATTGTCGTGGGATGCTGAGAACCGGAAACTTCCTCATCACGGAGGATATGAAAACTATCAACTTCTGGTATCATTTCAGGGTGAATAGCTTTGACCAAGCTGGAGGCGGCCAGGGAGAAAACGCAGATCAGGTACGGTACCGGCTGTATTCCACGGAGAATAACAGTGTCCTCATGGAGCTTGCAGGATGGGCGCCCACCGATTCCGATGGGGAATACGAAGATGATGGATTTGTGAGTGCAAACATCTCAGATCTGCAGGGAGAAATGGTCTATTTCGGATTCGAGATCATCACGAATCGCGGGAATGGGGATCGGGCCATAGCTCAACTGGACAATCTGACCATCCTGCCTCCATCAGAAAAACCGTACTATGAGAATGGGAGCTTCGAATCACAATGGTTTACCTTTGAACAAAATCTCACGTCCATCACCCCTTCATGGATCCAGAATCTCAACAACGGAACGATATCCATGCAGTTCAGGTTCGATCCGGACGATGACTGGGAAAACAGAACAGAGAGCATCAGCGGGGATAACATCGATCTCGCCAGTCCATCCCAGCGCTTCCAGTATCGGGTGGTCATGACCAATAATGCTTCGGCAACCCCAATTCTCGGAGAGCTGAGCATCGGATACCTGCTCGAAGGGCAGATGCTGCCTCTTTACCTTGAGACAGGATATGGGAATGTAAAGCTCGGGGACATCGACGGTGACGGAGCCGATGATCTGCTGTATCTGGACTATGGCGGAACCAGGGGTAATGGGAAGAGAGGTGGTGAGGAAGCAGAAGGTGATGGAGGAGAAGGGGAAGAGGGTGAGGGGGAAGCCGCCGTGGGGATCAACGTCTTTTACGGAAGCCCCACCATTCAGGACGATTACCAGACCAACGGAATCCAGAACTTCTATACCGGAACAGTGTACGATTTCTCACTTCTTGATCTGGAAATGGACGGACAGGATGAGATCGGCGTTGCCGGGAACAGTATTCAGATACTCGATGTCAATGGCGCTGCTGTCTGGGAGAAAGATAACCGGGGGCTGAAGGTCAGCGGTGATATTGCTTCAGATCCCGAATTCGAGCTTAATACCGGCGCCCTCTATTTCCTCCCTGCATATGATCACGAACTTCGGATCATCAACATGGATATTCCGGCTCTCGTCCCTCCGAATACTCAGCAGACGATTAATATCACAGTGGGGAACATCGGCCTTATTGACATCGTCGGACTTACCCTCTTTGCGAACATAACGGCTGATGGCTACTCAGAATTGTTTTCCACTGACATGGATGTCGATTCCCTGGCCAGAGAATTATTCAGCTTCCCCTGGGATGTACCCGGGGATGAGGGGATCAGGTACACCCTGAGGGTGGAGGCTTACCTCACAGACGACCGGGTTCCCGGGAACAACATCGTAGAAAAGGACGTGACCTCCATGAAGCATGGGGTGAGCATCACGTCGGCCCCGCCTTCCACCCCCGCCGCATCTGCCCACGGAGGGGATGATCTGACCTATATGGTCCTTCTGACGAATATCGGAACCTTCGCAACTGAAGCTGTCGATCTGGTTTCCACTGTCCCTGTTGGATGGACCGGATCCTTCTACCATCCCGATGACAATGATTTTGACACTCCCATTGATTCCGTCACTATCGAGGATACTATGGAGTTGACCTATATCGCTGTGAGCCCGGTGGACGAGGTGAACGACGACTATGTCCTCAATCTGAGTGCAACCGCTTCCAGTGCGGTTTCCTGGCTCGATCTCACTGCAACCATTCTTCGTCCCGATCTCATCGTGGCGGAGCTGGTCCTCTGCAGAGAGGACGGTGTCGTGACCAATGATACCATTCACGGAGTCGAAGGAGAAGACGAGGTCATCAAGATCAAGATAACAAATCAGGGACCAACGTATACGGGATCCTTCTCTGTTACCCTTGACCAGGAGGACACCCCACTGGCCACCTATCCACACGATGGATTGGGAGCGGGAGAGAGTGTCTGGTTCACGTATCCCATTGTTCCCGAGATCGGTACTCTGAGCATTACGGTCGCTGTGGATACAGATGACGAGGTCACCGAGATGGATGAGGACAACAACGAACTCTCCCGGGATTTCACTATCAAGAGCACGAACTCTGTGGGAGACTACGCCCTTTCCGGAAAAGTAGTGGACATCGATGGTGTGGGTGTGGATCTGGCTGAGGTATTCCTTGAATGGCCCTCGAACAGTGAGAAGCTCTTCACCGATGAGAACGGTTCTTTCCAGTTCTCCATTTCACAGGCCCAGTATTCGGACACGATGATCCTGTACATCAATGCAACCGATGGTGCGAACACCACCCATTTCATGGTGATCCTGTATTCCGAGGACGGTGGAAAATATCTTGTCCTTACCCTGAACCAATACCTTGTGGAGATCACGGGACCGGATACGGTTTCCAGCATCGGGACCGGGGAGATGGCCTCCGTCACACTTGATGTTCACAACAGGGGGAATACCGATGCGACCTTCATCATCATGGGTTCCGAACTTCCCACGGATTGGTCGGTGGAATTCACCGGATATCCCGATGGCTCCTTCGATCTTCCGGTGGACGAATCATTATCCCTCGAGGTCGTCATTCATGCCTCCCCCGATTCCCAGTATTCCATGGGATATCTGAGATATTTCGCAACCCTACTTGTGTATGCGGAGCAGTATCCCGATGCCTCCGATACCTTCACTCATGGTCTCCAGGTGGAACCCGAGCGATCACTTGTGGTGACGGTTTCGGATACCGATACTAAGGAATCCCAACCAAACCGGCAGGTGAGCTATCAATTCTCTGTGGAGAACCAGGGAAACATCAAGGACACCTTTATTCCCGAGATCATGGGGTATGCTCTTGAGGAATACAGCTTCGATGTCACCCATTCCATTCTCGAGATCGGAGGATCGGTTCAGTTCACCCTTCAGTTCACCATGCCCAACATCCCGGCAGGAAGCTCCTTTGATCTCCTTGTGGGGAACAATGATCCTCAGACCACCAACGCCCGGATCACCACAACGGCACTGGACTATTATGCGGTCACCGGCGATCATTCCCTATCTATCAGCGCCAAACCCGGTGATTCCCTGTCCATTCCTGTGACAATCACCAACACCGGAAATCTGGAGGCCACCGCCACCATAACGCCGTGGAGTCCACGGTCAGGGGTTGGTACAGAGATCGGGGATGTGGAGCTTGATATGTCCGAGAAAACGGTCCACATTATTCGTGTGAATCTTCCTGCGGATGCTCTCAGGGATGAGGTCATTTCCCTGTTCATCAATCTCACTATTGGCGACCCTGACGGTGATCCGTCGATCGCATATTTCAACACCAGCATGGTGATCGTGATTGCGGAAAGTTTCGGCATGGAGC
Source organism: uncultured Thermoplasmata archaeon (assembly GCA_964613025.1). Lineage (GTDB taxonomy): Archaea > Thermoplasmatota > DAOVMN01 > DAOVMN01 > DAOVMN01 > CAZTGJ01. The sequence continues at coordinate 16,480 of CAZTGJ010000021.1, forward strand.
TTTCTCTCCTCGAAACGATCATCATTACCGGAGTGGAATACACCACCTATTCCTACGAATTAGATGCAGTGAACACCGGTAACGGTCTGAATACCTTCCATTTCAAGGCCGAAGGGACCCATCCGCACTACCTGTCGCTTCCGGCCCCTGTTGAGCTGCAGCCCGGGGAACGTACCGTCATCATCGCCCGGATCATCATGCCCGTCAACAGGACCGGTGTTGTGGACAACTATATCGTGCCAACCGATGGTGCCCATGACTTCGGAGACGTGAATCTCAGGATCCTTTCCTACTCCATGGACCTCAACATCGATATTGCCACTACACAGGATTCTCAGGGATATCGGTATCAGGTCACGGTTGAAAATAACGGTACGCGCTACGAACGCATCACTCTAGTCACGAACCTTCCCCAGGTAGATTCCTACAAGGCATCTGACAAGCGCTGGGAAGGGGGCACCAATAAGGACATTCTGGAACTGGCCCCTGGAGAAACAGATACCTTCACTGTGACCATCAGGACCCCTGAGGAACGGAAGTACTGGGGAGGGGATCTTACCATGACCCTGGACTCCGATTCCGGGCGATCCCAGACCCTTACCCTTTCCAAGCCTCCCATCCCCATACTGGGCGCACCCCTTCCCGATGTGATAACCATCGAGGACACCCTCACATTTTCCGGGAGCCAATCCTATTGGAACATCATCGACTATCAGTGGGACCTGGGGGATGGAACAACAGCCGACGGAAGTACGATCTCCCATTCCTACAGCCGATCCGGGGAGTACACCGTGACCATGACCGTGACCGATGATATCGGTTTCAATGCAACAAAATCCGTGGATGTCATTGTGAACAACATGGTTCCCGTTGTCAGTCTGATCACATCACCATCAAACCGGACCGTGGAGGTTGACCAGCCCATCGTGCTTGACGGATCGTTCTCTCAGGACAGGGACGGCGAGATCGTGAGTTTTTCCTGGGACTTTGGCAACTTCGGTGAATTCTATGAGGGGATGTTCTCGGTCATTGAACACAGCTATGATCAGATCGGAACCTATGATGTAACGCTTCTTGTTACCGACAACATGGGTGGCAGCATCAATACCACTATCACCGTGTATGTGACGGAGAAGACGACTCCCACGAACGGCGGACTGGACCCTGAGCCGGTGGAGGAGGTTACAACTGATAAGCTGTCCTATGTGCCTGCGATACTGGTTGTCGTTCTCCTTGGGGCCGGGGGAGTCCTCATCCTGACCAAGAAGACCATGATCAAGCATATGCAGGAGAAGATCAGGGAGCAGGAGAGGCAGTCCTAATAGGCATCATACAATCAGTGATCCGCATTATTATTCAGTGAACTACTACCCCCTAAAGGGGGCAGCGTCAAAGTGTTAAAATGCTTATTCAACCCATGAAATCTACCAACAAGGATCGTTGGTTTTCATGCTTAATTGGTACAATTTCCTCATTGCTATACTCTATGCCTTTCCAATGTTTTCCTTGTTGTCTTTCGATGTAATATTTTAT
>CAZTGJ010000022.1:0-17922 GCA_964613025.1 uncultured Thermoplasmata archaeon
GATTAAGGAAAAAAGGCGAAAAGAAATGGCGGGGGGGTGCGAAATATGAATTCAAAAATTCGAATCGGAGAATGAAATATGGAGTGAAGTAACAACAACCCTGCTTTTGCTCAGCATCAATGATCGATGGGGAAATGAAAAAAAATTCGATGGAGGCTCCCTGAATGCGGGAGCCTTCCCGTGAGAGAAAAAACTGGATTATTTTTCCATGAGCGCTTTTTTCTCGGCTATCTCATTCTTGTACCAGGCTTCGAATTCAGGGCCTGGTTTCATCAGATTTTCTAATTCGGATTCTAGGTCCTCGGGTGAGATCTTAATTATCCACCCTTCACCATAGGGGTCCTCATTACATAATTTCGGAGTGTCCTCAAGATCCTCATTGACCTCTTCGATCTCCCCGCTTACAGGAGAATAGGTCTTCCCGGTCCACTTTCCGCTGCTCATTGTCCCGAATGGTTTATCCTGACCAACCTCATCTTCTTCTTCCAGAGTTACGATACGTTTGATCGTCCCTGCCATTTTCTGCGCAAAATCAGTTACGCCGACAACAACAAGGTCACCATCTATCTTTGCCCAACAATGTTCCTTGTGATAATATAAATCATCAGGGAAGTAGTATTCATCAATATTCATAGAAAATCCTCCGATTTGTCGCAAATGCAGTGCGAAAATATATGTCTTTCGGTATGTTCAATGGTTTCAATATGCTCACCTAAAACCATAGTATTTTATTAGAGTCAATACGTTCATTTTTCATCACGAGATCACTCAATATTCCTTTGGCAGTTCTTTGATCTGTTTGTAGGAAAACACCGGTCCGTCAATACACACATAAGTACTACCGATGTTGCACCGGCCGCATTTCCCAATGCCACATTTCATGCGCATCTCGAGAGTGGTGTATATCTGTTCGTCATCAAAGCCGAGTTTTGACAAATTTTGCGTGATGAATTTGATTGCAATGGGGGGGCCACACGTTATTGCTATCGTATTTTCCGCAGACGGTTTGATAACTTCCACCAGTTGGGGGACAAAACACGTGAATCTGGTCTGATCGGGTTTCATTTCCGTTTCGCCTGGATTCTTCATGTTGATTCTTTCCCACCCATCTTCGGCATCCTTGTCGATCATCCCATCCTTTCCGAATTTCCAGTCTACGCAAAGATAGACACTGGGATCATCCTGTGCTTCATAGGCGAAGAGTTCATCCGTGAAGGAAAGGTCCTTCGATGTTCTCGCTCCGTATATGAGAGTGACCTTCCCGTAATCTGCCCTGTTCTCCGGGGCGAGGACATAATTATACACGGATCGTATGGGAGCCTGACCCACTCCGGCCCCAATGAATATGAGATCCTTTCCCTTCCAATCCTCTACTGGGAAACTATTTCCATAGGGTCCTCTCACACCGATTACGTCTCCAACCTCAAGTTGATGGATAAGGCTTGTAACTTTACCCACTCTCATCACTGCGAATTCCAAATAATCCGTGATCGTGGGAGGTGATGTGATCGAGATCATGCTCTCTCCTTTTCCAAGAAGTGAAAGAACAGCACATTGGCCTGCTCTTTGTTTGAAGTTTTTTCTGTCGTCCTCGTTCTGGAATCTGACCTTAAGCCTACGAATAGCACGGGGTCCTCCTGCCTCCTCATTGATCTCAATGATCTCAGCAGGCATGGGTAGATATGGATTCTGACTCATGCATCCACCTCCATGGTTCCACTGATTACATCAACAATGTCGATTTGGGTCGGGCATTGATTGATGCATCTTCCGCATCCGACACATCCGATCATCTGCTGATTTTCCATACTGTAGCAGTACTTGTGATAGAAACGCTGTCTCTGTCGTTTCATCTTGTTGTCCCGCGGATTATGACTCGATGCGTGCATTGTATATTCAGGGAATTGGCATGTATCCCAGACACGTACTCTTTGCCCCGATTTCTTTCCGCCTATGTCGTTGATATCAAAGCAGAAACAGGTTGGGCAGAGGAAGGTACAGATCCCGCAGCCTATGCAGGGATTCGAAACCTGTGTCCAGTAATTGTTCTCGAACATCCCATCCAATTTCTCAGGGATGCCATCAACATCAAGGTGTCCGACAATCGCTTTTGCCGAGGATTCAGCCAAGTTCACTCGTTTTTCACTGTCTCCGGGTTTTGGATCCGAAAGCAGGTCCTCTGCTTTGGTAAGGATATCTTTTCCTTTCTCAGTCAACGGTTCAATGAGATATGTGTCATCGAGGTCAACCATTTGAATATCAAGATTATCAGTAGAGTGAGGAGAGCCGCCAAGTGACGTACAGAAACAATTGTAGTACGGGGGGGTATTGCAGGCGAGCCCGACCAGCACGGTTTCATTCCGTCGTCTGGCATAATACGGGTCATTATATTTTCCTTCGAGCATGACCTTGTCCAGGTAGATGAATGCACGGGCATCACAGTTTCTCATCCCAAAAATAATGGAATTGGATGGCTTATCTGATCTGTCCTCGACCTTGAAGCCGTTTTCCAGAATACTGTAGTCCATCATACATTCTGCCTGTGGAAAAATTACGCTTTTTGCTGGGTTTGATGTGTTGGAGTACCCAAGATCAATATTTTCCGGAGCGGTAATTTTCTGCAATAGATACCTGTCCCCATCCTTGCAAGGAGCGTAGACATCATAGTCATTAAACCTAGCAATAAACTCTATGAGTTTACTTTTTGGTAAGGAAAAAATTGCATTGGTACTCATCGTATGAATCCTCCTGGATCATCTTCCTTGTATTCGGCAAGCAAATTCCTGGGTTCCGTGGAAGTTCCTGGTTCGAAATCAAATATCTCCCGCGAGTCCTTTTCCAATTTCCGTGTAAGTTTTCTCAGAGGCACATCAACCGGGCAGACCCTATCACATTCTCCACAGCCCGTGCATCTTCCCGTGAGATGATACATTCTCGACAGGTGGAAGTTCAAATTATCTGATACTGTGGTGGTTTTATCCATCCAATGAGGTTTGCATATCTTTTCCTGGGGTGAGCTTCTTGGACCAAAGGTCGGATCAGTCCTCACTACCGAACATTCCTTGCAGTAGCAGGCCGGACATACATTCCTGCATGCATAACAACGCACACATTTGGACATGTCCTGTTTCCAAAGCTCCCACCGCTTTGCAAGGTCCATATTCTCCATTGCCATCACGTCTTCGTAACTGTCGGTCTTTGGTGCCACCTCGTCACCAATGAGTTCATCAAATATTACGGGATTTGGATACTGGCAGACCTTGCATTTTTCCATGATGACCTCTTCCATAGGGAATTCAATGGTTTCACCTTTCCATGAACCAAGGATTTTTCCATCCTGGATATCGAATTCCATGCCAAACGCACTCTCGGGCGGTAGGTTCTTTTTTCGCCACGCGCCCCGCATCTTCTTCGTGTCCACGACACCTTTGCAGGGAAGTCCCACAACGTAAACCTGGTCCTGTGTTATGATGTGCTCCTGGATGAGAAGAGCAAGTGATCGGCTATCGCACCCCTTGACCATCAATCCGACGGGACGTGTGTCGGGTTCCTCCCCACGTTTTGGAATCCGTTTCCATTCATCAATGAGATACGTGACAATATTGTTCACGCAAGATGGATCCCATATCAATCGATCCGCATCCTCGGGTTTTCCGGTGAATAGGGGTTTTGCTTTGAAGGCATCGCTTCCCCTTTCAAATCCCATGAAATATTTGATCTTCCCTTCGGATAGGGATGATCTGGCAATATTTCGAATGTGTTCGTGATCCTTCAAGGTAATCCCTCTCGCTTCATCTTTTTTTGAGGTCCTATTGATTTGATCTCTTCAACCACCGCATTAATGACCTCTCCAAATCTTTGGCCTTCAGAAGCTGATACCCAGCTCATCTGGAATCGTCTTGGATCGATACCTGCATACTCCAGCAGATTTCTGAAGAGTAAACTTCTTCGTTTCGCGTAATAATTGCCTTTGAGATAGTGACAATCACCCGGATGGCATCCAGAGATGAGAACCCCGTCAGCCCCATTTCTCAAAGCGCGGAGAATGAATAGAGGAGAGATTCTGCTGGAACACATTACCCGGATAATACGGACATTTGGCGGATACTGGACCCGTGAAGTACCTGCAAGATCAGCACCCGCATACGAGCACCAATTGCACAAAAATGTTATGATCTTTGGCTCAAAAGAAGATTGTTCGTCGGTCATATTCTAATCCTCCTCCATCACCGCATCTAGCATTGAAATGATCTGTTCATCCATGAAACCTCTCTGCTGGATCGCACCATTCCTGCAAATTCCAGCACATGCTCCACAGCCCTTGCACAACGCTTCATTGACGCTTGCGACCCCATTTGCCTTTTCGATGGCATTGTAGGGGCAAACCATGATACACGTCTCACAGCCGCTGCAGCGGTCTGTATCGACCATGGCAATATTTGCCTCTCCCAGGAGCCTATCCTTCGAAAGGATCGTCGTTGCCCTTGCCGCGGCTGCGGATGCCTGAGTAATGGAATCCGAGGAATCCTTTGGATACTGGGCACAACCGCAAATGTAAATCCCGCTGGTGTTCGTATCCACCGGGGCCAGCTTCGGATGGCTCTCAAGGAAGAAATTATTTTGTCCCAATGGGACTTTTAATAATCCCCGGAGATACTTCGCATCCTCCTCGTAAGCCTTCATTCCTACGGAAAGGACAACGGCATCAACGGACAGTTCGACCATCCTTCCAACAAGATTATCCATCATTTTCACTTTCATATCGTCCCCATTGACCAGGATTTCCGGTTTATTCTCGGGAGTATATCGGAAGAAGATCGCACCTTTAGCTCTCGTATCCTGATACAGTTTTTCACCGGACTTCGAAAATGCTCTGATGTCCCGACAGTAATCAACAACTTCAACTCCCATGTCCCGGAGCACATTTGCCTGCTTCAACGCTACCTGGCAGCAATACCGGGAGCAGCCCTGGAATCCCTCGGGATCACGTGAACCGACGCAGTGAACAAATGCTACCTTCTTCAGCTTTTTCCCATTGAGGATGATCTCTTTGTTCTCCTTTCCATGGAGGCTGAGAAGCTGTCGTTCCATATCTTCATTGGTTATGACATTCGGATGAATAGTATACCCGAATTCACCGTCCTTGGGTTCATACAATCCCGCACCGATGGCAATGGTGACTGTTCCAATATCCAACTCCATTGAATTCGAAGTTGAATCATCCAGATCGATGCTGTTGGTCTTGCAGACCTTGACACATTCACCGCATTTCGTACAATGTTCAAAATCTACTGCATATCGTCGGGGCAGAACATTCGATTTATACCAAATCGCTTTCCTATTCACTCCCGAAGGATCGCACACATCGACTGGACATACCTTTGCACAATCCCCGCAGAGATTGCACGTTTCCTCGGAGACACCAATGGGTTTTTCGGTTATGTTCACTTTGAAATTCCCGACAAATCCGGTAATATCATCAACCGTGGTATTCGTATGAATTTCGACACCGTATTGTTCCAGATTCTCAAATCTCTCATTGAGGATGTCGGATGCCGGAGTATAATCAGGGGCAAGTAATCCCCGTTCGGACATCTTGCCACCGAGGAACGGTTCTTTTTCTATAAGATGAACCTTGAAACCCAGGCGTGCCATGTCAAGCGTAGAGGTAAGACCGGATACCCCGCCACCGATGACCAAAGCATTCGAATTCACATCAAGTTCATGAGCGGTCAGGGGACGAAGTGTCTCTGCCTTTGCCACACCCGATGCTACGAGATCTTTTGCTTTTTCAGTGGCCTTTTCATGCTCCTTTTGATGCACCCAAGAATTTTGGTCCCTGATGTTGGCCATTTCGAAAAGGTAGGGGTTCACTCCTCCCTCCGAGAGCATTTGACGGAAGATCGGCTCATGGGTCCTCGGACTGCAGGCAGCAATCACCACACGATTCAGATTATGCTCCTTCATCAGCTTCTGAATGTCACTCTGGGTATTATCGGAACACGTGTACAGGCAATGATCGGTATATTCAACGTACGGAAGACCTTTTGCATAGTCGGCAACTGCCGCAACATCGACCACACTGGCGATATTCGTTCCACAGTGACAGACGAAGACTCCGATCCGCGGTTTATCATATGGGTCGAGGCTCGGAACTTCCTTTATGACCTCAGGAACATGGTCCTCTCTGACCCAGCGCCCTGCTGCTGCTGCTGCCCCGGATGCCTGGGCAACCGTATCAGGAATATCCTTTGGACCCTGAGCACAACCGCAGATATACACCCCTTCCCTTGTGGATTGGTACGGGAGTGTTTCAATGTCCTCCTTGAAAAATCCAAAGTCGTCGGTTTCAATCCCTAATATGCATGCGAGCTCTTTGGCTCCTTCCGAAGGAATGATGGCGGACGAAAGAATGACAAGATCAGCAGTATGCTTTTCGATCTGACCGGTTATCGTATTTTCTGAACGTATGATGATGTCCTTTGTCTTTGGGTCTTCGATCAGTGTACCAGGACGGCCTCTATAGAAATTCACCCCATACTTGTTCTTCGCTCGTTCATAATACTCCTCGAAACCCTTTCCGTAGGCTCGAACATCCATGAAGAATATCGAGATGTCCTCCACATCGGGTTCATGTTCCTTGACAAGCATTGCCTCCTTGATCGCATACATGCAGCAGACCCTTGAACAGTAACTGCAGCCATGGTGATCATCTCGGGAACCATAACACTGGATGAATGCAATTCGCTTTGGTTCACCCCCATCCGATGGACGGATCAATTTCCCGCTGGTGGGTCCCGACGCACTCAAATACCGCTCGAACTCGATGGCAGTGATCACATTGTCAGAAGAATCGTATCCGTATTCCTTTCGAATCCCGGGGTCAATCAGATCGTAACCAGTGGCTGCCACGATCGAACCGACCTCAAATGTTATTTTTTCCTCCTCCATCTGGTAATTTATGGCCTTGGCCTCGCAGACCTTGGAGCACAGCATACACACTCCTTCTTTGCCTTTTGCCAGCATTTTGAAATAGAGACAGTTATTTGGATCGATGCTGTATTTCAGGGGTGCCGCCTGTGGGAATGGGATGTATACTGCCTTTCTGTATCCTGTTTCCATATCGAACTCGTTCGGTACCTTGCTCGGACATTTCTCAGCACACAGACCGCATCCGATACAGTCCGCTTCACTGACAAATCTTGGTTTCTTGAGCACAGTCACCTCGAAGTTACCGGCTTCACCCTTGACGTCAACTACCTCAGACATGGTAAAGAGCTTGATGTTCGGATGCCGCGTGGCTGCTACCAGCTTTGGGGAGATGATACACATAGCACAATCATTTGTGGGAAATGTTTTATCCAACTGGGCCATTCTTCCACCCAACGAAGGTCCACGTTCAATCAAATATACCTGCACTCCGGAGTCTGCAAGATCCAGAGACGCCTGAATGCCGGCTATTCCACCTCCAATGACCACTACGCCTTTCGTCATTGCTGTCCCCCCTCCAGTTTTTTAAAGAACGCTTTATACCGTTCACTTTTCCTCTTTAAACGCAACTCTTTCGGCTTGAATCCCATGCCAAGACCCAGTAACTGGGTTAAGAAGAAGACTGGCATGTCATATTCAACATTGTACTTTTCACCAATTGTCTGCTGATATTCACTGGCCATGACGTTGCAGAATGGACAAACCACAGTGAGTGCATCAGGTTTTCTTGATTTTGCACCGTCGAGAATCCTACGTGTCATTTCCGAAGAAGAGTCTTCGTCAATGGCAAGAATCGGACCACCACAGCAGAGAATACGTTCCGGGTAATCCACAGAATTCGCACCGGTAGTATTGATCAACCTTGCTATTGATGTTGGATTCTGAGGGTCATCGAAACCCTCATAAGCCGTGGATGGTTTGAGATAATGACATCCATATATCGGTGCAATGCTGAACCCGTCCAAGCTCAGTTCCATTTTCTCTTTGATCTTATCGGGACCAACATCCTCCAGGAAGATTCGGGCAACGTGCTTCACATTGACCTTTCCCTGGAATTCATGTCCTGTGGGACGTATGATCTTCGATACTCTTTCATACACTTCTTCGTCGGTTTTCAGAATGTGATTTACCTTTGCAAGATGTGATGTGCAGGAATTGCACAGGGTGGCAATATCCAGCCCCTTTTCCTCGGCGATACAAAGATTAATCGCTGCAAGAGCAAAGGAGGCGTCCTGATTAAGTGCCAATATTGGAAATCCACAGCATGATGAGCCTTTCAACAGGGATAATGTAACACCAAGGGTTTCCGCTACTCTCGTTGTGGATATTTCATAACCCTCTGCTCTGAGAGGGACGGTACAGCCTGTATAAAGAGAATATTCCATTAGCTTTCCCCCTCGATTATTTCCTTGATTCTACTTTCCTTTAGTGCCTTCTTCACATTATCAGGTGACTGTTGGATCTCTTCAATATTGAACTTTGAACGTATTGTGTTCTCAAAATCTGTGATTTCACCAAGAGCACCAAAATCATTTAGTAAATCGAGCAGTCCTGTGAGACCAGATGGGGCGTAACCCTGTTTTACTGCAAGGTTCTTGAGGGTTGTCATAAAGGATGTGATATCCACATCCTGGGGACATCGTTCATAACATGAATAACATGCGGAGCACATCCAGACAAATTTACTCCTGAACACTTCGTCCTTGGCTCCCAATTTAATCAGACGGATGATTTTTCGAGGGTTAAAGGTATTGTCCACTTCGCGAACAGGACAGCTTGCGGTGCAGGTGCCGCATTGAAAACACTTCAAGAAACTATCTCCGCCGGGTTCATTCTCAATTTCATACTTGAAATTAGTATCGAGTTGGTCATCTGTCAACATATTTCCTTCGTCGTCCATGGCTTCATGCCCCCCAGTATTTAAGATTAGATTCCTCCGGTATCGACGAGGAGTTCCCTGAGTCGTTTTAATCCCCTCTGCCGTTTCATTTCTGCAAAGTTTATGATCGTTGCAAGAGTTTTTGTTCTCTCGACGGTCCAGTTCTTTGCAGATTTCAACTCGATATATCCTGCATTTAGAGCATTTCGAAACATCTTTGAACCAACGTCAGTCCTAAGAATTGATGTGGTGAATCCATCAGGGGACCCCAACCCCCCCATAGAAATATCTGCAAAATCATTTGTAAAATCAGTACAGGCAATACATGCCGGGCGCACCAACTGTTCAATATCCTCAAAGGAAACATGAGTGCTTTCCCCATTCTTTAGATGAAATATGATATCTTCCTTGATATTCATCTTCTCTACATCCGCAAGATTTATCCCAACATTTTTCTCAAACCCTTCCCTGTCTTTTTGATTGAATGAGAAATTTTCCATGCAATAGAGACCAATCACAAATTTCACGACATGGGAAGGAAGAATCCGCAATATCTGCATCTTTCGAATCGTATGGATTTGACAGGGAGTACCCACAACTGCTATCCGTGCCAGATCCGCCATTTTCAGTTCTTTTAATGCATACAGGCTGGGAGAGTACGTACTGTATTTCCCGAGTTCATTCACATGTGCCATATCAGAAAAGGTAGACCCTGCGGCAGAAAGCAGATCATCGATATTTTTTGCGATCATCGGTTCGCGCTCGAATGGATTCCCAGTTTTCTTTGAGACTATGGCTCCGTCGATGATGTTGTGGTCTAACATATAGTGAAGGAGTGCAGTTACCACCCCGCCATCTGTAGCCCTTTCCCTGATCCTGCTGTCCGTTGCCTGTGCAATCATGACCTCCTGAAAATCACCAATAGGCGGCTTCCAGTTCCACCTTTCGCGCAGTTCATCGTCAATCACTCTGATTTCGGGGCAGATGAAGTAACAAATGCCACATTCCAAACAATTATCTTCATTGCTGAAAACAGGTATTCCGTCTTCACCCATCTCGATGGCGCAGATTTCATGTGCCGAGCAGAAGGAAACACATCCACCACATGATCCGCAGAGATTCTTGTTATGTACCTCTGTGATAAGATCCTTGAATGTTTTTATCTTCTCATCGGCGTTCGTATTCTTCTTTTCTGGTATTTCTTTGGGATTGTCTCTCATAATATTACACCCCTCTCATGTTCTAGAATTGAACCCCACATTGACAGAGGTTGCGAAAAAGGATAGACCTTGGGAAAAAATGGTTCGATAAAATCTTGTGAGAGTAATGCATGAAATAACATTGATGAAGCGGATTTCATTCAGCTATATATTCTTTTTCTCACCCCGTCCAATTATAGAATCAAAGGCTATAAAACATTCGATAAGATGTGCAGTTTCTCCGCACATTTATGTACTACGGAACTCATGTGGCATGATTTGAAATAGGCATACCTATAACGGTTATATTAGAATAAATTAAATCGTCATATGTATTAATAGACCAAAAATGTGAGATTTGGAAATGCATCATATTTTATTTTGGATAAATTATAAATATGATGTTTACAGCGGACCACACGAGGCTCACGATCATGGACGCCGGCACATCATTCATCGGGTTATCACTTTTATCTGCCCTCGGAGCGATTTTTTTATTTGGTCTTTACTTTTCAAGTAAGGAAAAAATATTTCGCTACTATGCTCAGGTTCTGACGTTAGTGTGTTTTCTATTCATCTCACTGGCTATTTTACTCTTAACCTATTATTTTCTGTCTTCAAATTTCGATTATCACTATGTGTGGGAGTATTCAGCAGAGAATTCCCCGTGGTACCTGAAGTTTTCCGGAGTGTGGGCAGGACAGTCAGGTTCAATGATCACCTGGACATGGCTCATAATGCTGTCCATAGCAATTGAAGTTGCTTTAAAAATGAGGAAGGAGCAGGAGCCAGAGGAGGAGAGCAAACCGGAAAAAAAGAAAGGCAGGAAAAAAGCGAAGATCGGAAAGGAAACACCCACCGTCTCCAGGTCCGATGTTTTCGATTGGACCATAACCATTGCAATGGCAGTTATTGTGGTGTTCTTACTATTAGTTATTGTGAAAAGTCCATTTGAACCGGTGGATTCTGTTAAATTGAAATCCGACCCTGACGGACAGGGTCTCAACCCACTTCTGAGGAACATGTGGATGGTCATTCACCCACCCTTGCTGTTCATTGGGTATGCCTGGGTTACGATCCCATTCGCGGCGAGCATGGCATATCTCATTTCCGATGATCGGAAATGGTCTAAAATATCTCTGCAATGGAGTAGGGCCTCATGGCTGTTCCTGACCCTGGGTATCGGTATCGGAGCTGTCTGGGCTTATGTCGAGCTGGCATTTGGCGGGTATTGGGCATGGGATCCCGTGGAGGTTGGTTCCCTGATCCCCTGGGTTACCTTGACCGCTTTTCTCCATGCCCAACGCATGAACCAGAGAAAGGGCGAGTACAAGATCATTGTTGCAATTCTCGGAATGGCCACATTCGTGTTGATCATTTTCGCCACCTTCATCACACGAAGTGGATTCTGGGATAGTGTTCATGCCTGGCAGGAGACAACAGTGGGAAATATCCTGATGGGCCTGATGATCATAACGACGATATTCGGAAGTATACTGGTATTCCTGAGATTTTCCATGGAGGAAGATAAAAAGAAGTCTGATTACTCGGTGGAATTCATAACGATGTTCTCGACAATCGTGTTACTCTCAATGCTGGCAATAGTCATGTTCATCGGACTTCTGGTGAGCATGGGGACTCCCAACCCGGTCTTTTATGAGACCCGTCTTTTTCCATTTGTTTTACCGTTGATGTTCATACTGGGTGCATGTTTCATCTGGAGATATGTGGAACAGGAGGATTTGTTGTATACGATCGGATGGATAATCCTGGCAAGCATTGTCTGTGCATTCTTATTGCCAAAATATGTATTCCCCGGGACACCGGAAGATTTCTATGGTGGTATTTCCACCCATAGGGTGATTGGTTTTTTCGTGCCCCCGGTATTATTTGCCATCGGTGCAACAATCTTCCAGATCTACAAATCCATCAAAGTACAATCCATTCGATCCACTCTCAAGCTGGTAAGCCCGCATTTGATACACCTTGGGATCGCATTGATGTTGATAAGTTATGCCTTCAGTGCAAAAATGGCTGAGGAAAAGACAGCGACTCTGGCGGAAGGACAAACAGTTGAGTTCAAGGATTACGAATTCAAGCTTGTTAAAATTGAGGAAAGTGTCGATGAAGAGAAGGAAATACATGATTTTCACATCGAAATAATGAAAAATGGGAAATCCATCGCTACCAAACATCCTAAATATGTGTATTACTCTGATGTGGAACAATGGAGGACCGAGGTCGGGATCAAGATGAGACTCACCGAAGATATCTATATCAACATCATCAATGTGGACCCCGACGGTAATGATAAGATAGATTCCGTGAGGATCAAAGTCCAGACAATGCCATTCATGGGATTCTTATGGGGTGGAATGATGTTGATGTCAGTCGGTATTTCCATTATTGTTTTCATTGATCTCGGAATTGGGAAAAAAGTGATCGAAAAAGTGGAACCGGAAAGTCCCCCTCCTGCCAAAACCAAAGGAAAGCAGCGAAATACGAAAAAGGGGAAAGATGACAAATATGAAAAGATGCTCGAGGAAGAGCTCAAAAAAATGTAGAGGTTTTCTATGAAGCTAACGTGGTTATTATTTCTGACAATTATTGTTCTGTTCATTCCACTTTGCCTGTTACAGGACGTATCCGGACAGCATGGTGGCGGTGGTATGTCCTTTGAACTCGCAGTCACTGAACATGATATCGAGATCAATCAGATAAGCAGTGATCAACTCCAGGTCTCAGAAATACTATTGTATCATAATACTGACAATGAAAGCTTTTCAGGAACGATATATATCTGGACCCAGGAAAATGCAGTGATACAACGTTTTGGTGCAGTATTGAATGATTCATTTGAGGAAGGAAACTATTCTGAATTAAGCAATGTAATGTATACCTATAATCTGTCGGGAAATGGGATCGAAATACCAGAGAACAGTTCTTTCAGGATGGAGCTGGACTACAATCTGTATTTCCCCTCGGATCGCATGACATTTGAAAAGACATTTTATTACTCCAATTATTTTCTGGTTATCTCGGTTTATCCAATGGATGATATCGGGATTAGGACTACGGGAGTTAATCTGGCATATAATGGGGATGAGGATTACTACTACGTGCACGATTCCGACAGGAGGACACTGGGAGATCATCTGACTGTTACATTTACCCCGAAAGAGGAGTCAACGAGCTCTTCCGCCATTCTTATTGTTGTCCTGATAATAATCGTTGTTGTGGGATTCATTGGTTTTCAAATAATGACGGATTCCTCTGGGGCATCTGACGCGGGGAGAGGCAGAGGAGGAAGAGGTGGATCGAGTTTGAAACCTATCCGAAAGAGTGACAAATTCGGAAAAGGGGAAAAAATCCAGAAAGGTTCCAAGGGAAAAACGGCTGGGAAAACAGCCGGCAATTCAGGTGGGAAATTGACAGGAAAAACAGCCGGCAAATCGAGTGGAGGGGAGCTTGAATCACTCCTTGAAAGCAAGAACCGTTTGCTGCTGGCCATCAAGAGATTGGATGAGGACTGTGAGGCAGGTCTGCTGACCGATGATATTTACGAGGATCTCAAAGCCCAGTACAAGAAGAAAGCGGTGGAGATCTTAAAACAGATCGATGAGCAGGAATAAACAGGATTGAGGTCTGGCCGGAACCATCGAAGAGTGACGAATGGGGATGGATTTGGCTATGGACGTTTGTGAATAGAAGGGTCAGTTTCCTGCTCTACTTTTTAACTCCGTCATGTTTCGGAGTTGTCTTTTTCAACGTCATCAGTATCGTTTTCGTCATCGTGGTTATTCTCAATTCTTTGGTTATCAAATGTCTTCAGGATGTCATCCTTGTTTTCCCTAATTTCATTGATCATACTTGCTGAACTGTGATAATAGATCGCAATAATTAGCACCAGGACAAGTATCAACCCCAGCCCCAGGGCGTCATACACCCTTGTCAGCTTACTTTCCACATCCTCGATATCGTTCTTGTTTGTGACTGCTTGGTCTTCATCACTTCCATCATCCTCACCATCGCCCCCAAGGGCAGCAGTCAGGGCCTCAAGTTGCAGTATGATAACTGCTCTGTCCTGTTTAATTGCCGCGATATCAGATTCAATGCCTGTCAGGTCAACCGGCTCCGGTATCTCCAATGGCGCCACAATAAAGACCGGGATCATATCACTATCCTTTGCCCCGATGTTATCGGTTACTGTCAATGTAACGAGATAGGTGCCCTTTTCGGCATAGGTATGCTTCGCAACCCCTCCTGTTCCGTTCGTGCTGTCTCCGAAATCCCAGAAATAACTGACAATCGTGCCATCTTGTCTGAAGATAAGGTGCCATCAAAGGTTACTTCCTCATCGATATCCACCAGTTTACTCATTCCTGCAATTGCTAGTGGTGGACCGTTCGTTGAAAGGAGTTCCAATGCCTTGTTGGAATTCACGTTTGCCTGATTCAGGAGATCTGTGAAGAAATCGGGATTATGAACACCACTGCTCCCGTCATCGGACAACCCGATGTTCCACTGGGCATCATCCAGCAATGCCTGGGCTTCAACGAGGGTCTCCTCGGAAGCGGTTCCATTCTCCCCGGCAGACTTCAGGGCAGCAATTGCATCCTTCCAATTTCCTTCGACCTGATCAGATAAGCGCAGATAATCGGATTGCCAATCCTCAATCACCTTTTCCCACATTTCCACGGTCTCGTTCCACTCCTCACCCCACTTGTCCCATTCATTCCAGAGTTCTTCGTTCTCACCTGTATTATTAGCTGGTCTCTCGTGTTCCGGCAAACGAACGATGAGGTCAGAGTGACAATCAGCACAGGCTTGAGCTGTTGCTTCGAAGCTGTGGGTCTCATGCTTCTCAATCGAGATCGCGTCGGACATATAATATCCGTGACCAACCGAAGGTGTTCCCCACATATGGCAATCCACGCAGGTTACCCCGGCCATTCCCTTGAAACCTTCGATTCCAATTCCCATGAGTCCGCCGAATGCCTCTTTCTGCGTGTGATGGGGTTCACTGCCCGGTTCAGGTTCCGCTTTGTCATTAGTATGACAGCCGGTACACGCCTCTTCCACAGTGGTCCTCAATTGATATTCGTATTCAGCACTGTGGGGCTCATGGCAATCCGCACACCCTATTCCATGCCATTCCTCTGCTGAGAATTCCTCTGCCAATCCCAGGGGAGCATACAAGTCATACTGGGAGGGGGATTTACACCGTGCACAGTACGAGTTCAGACCATGGGTTTCTCCGCCCGCCGCTTCGGTATCGAGCTGGTCCTGGTTCGAATGCGCTGACGCTTTCCACGGAGTATACTTGTCATGTGATCCCGAAGCGTGACATCCACTCTCCCCGTTCCCCATGCATGATTCTTCAACCGATGGGACCTTGTACCACTCGGCGGATACCTCCCCTCTCCCGGGGTGTAAAAAATCCTCTACTTTACAATCCGCACAATACTTACGAGATTGGAAATCGATATGATAACTTGCCGGTCCGTGACAGGCTTCACACTGGATACCAATGAGATTGACATTACCAACCTTCTGATCATCGGTGGCGGTTTCATTGCTCCACCACTCATCGGGATCGAATCCTCCGGTGGTGGTGTCCCCCATACCCACGACGTGGCAGTACGCACAGCTTCCCGAGAAATTTGCATCGGGAGAACGATTGTTTACCGGTGGATAATCCCCACCCGGGGTAAAATCTTTTCCATGCCCAGTCCCCCTCCATCCTTCCACATATTCGGAATGACACCCTGCACATTCGTCAACTGAAACATATTTCAACGAATCATCTCTGGACCCATAGACATTTATTCGATGCTCATCCGGATCATCAATCTGTTTGTATGTATTATCGCTGTGGTCATAGTACAGATTCGTATTCGAATCGACAACCCCGTTTTCCGAGCTGTCATTCATTCCAATGAAGGCTATCAATATGGATACTGATACGATCCCAATACAAAAAACCAAGAACTTAAGTGCTGCGTTTGACATAGTAAATCGCCTTTTATTTTATAGGTAAAATCGAGGATAATGGCCCATAACATAGATACAATATTTAGAATTATTGGATGTCAGCCTATCCAGATAGTGAACTTATAGACTACGGCTCCTATTCTTTTATTTCCTTTGTGCTCTCACTATCCTCTTCTTCAGCAGTTGCCTCCCCCTCAGGAGTTTTCCTCAATGCTTCCAAAATGCCCTCTTTGTTCTCACGTACCACATTCTTCATGGTAGCAGCTCCATGTTGATAGATTGCGAGAACAAATACTAAAACAATAATTAATACAACACTCAGGGCTCCCGATATTCTTGTAAATGTGTCATCCAGGTCCTCGATATCCTTCTTATTGACAGCAGTCTGCTCCTCAATTTTTTCGTTGCTTCTGCTTATGTTGGAGACCTTCCCTTTCATCAATTTGTTAATTTCCGCACGATCCTGCTTGATCTCTGAGATGGTCCTCTCGATATTGGTCAGGTCCACTACCGGTATTTCCGGTGGTATCACCACAAAGACGGTGATCATATCCTTATCGATTCCTCCTGAGTTGTCGGTCACTGTCAGCATTACCAGATAGGTACCCTCTGCAGGATATGAGTGGGTCACAATAGCTGCTGACCCGTTTGTACCGTCCCCGAAATCCCAATGATACATGGAGATCGTTCCGTCAGGATCAGATGATCCCAAACCGTCGAACGTTGCATCCTCATCAACATCTACGAAGTGGCTCATCCCAGCGTTGGCAATAGGCAGACCATTGGTAGTGAGGAGTTTCATGGCAGAGTTGGAATTCACATTTGCCTGATTGAGAAGGTCTGTGAAGAAATCGGGATTGTGAACTCCACTGCTGCCATCATTCGCGAGTCCGATGTTCCACTCTGCGTCGTCCAGTAATGCCTGGCCTTCGGCAATGGTCTCGGCGCTTGCCGTTCCATTTGCTGTGGCATCGGTAATTGCTTGAGTGGCAGTCTCCCAGTTGTGTTCGACGGCTTCGAAAAGGCGTTCATAATTCTCTTCCCAGTCATGGATAACGTTTTCCCACATCTCAACGGTCGCGTTCCATTCCTCGCCAAATTCATCCCATTCATCCCAGAGTTCTTCATTCTCTCCGGTGTTGTTTGCAGGTCTCGCACCATCCGGCATTCGACCCACGAGATCCGAATGGCAGTCTGCACATGCCTCGGCTTTCGGTTCGAAATCGTGACTTTCCTTATGCTCACCTACGATTGCATTATCCAAGTAATATCCGTGAGAAATTTCAGGACTTTCCCACATGTGACAATCAACGCATGTGACACCGGCCATTCCCTTCTGGCCGCTTACACCAATTCCCAAAACTCCGGCAAAGGCTTCCTTCTGGACGTGGTGAGGTGCGTGTCCGGGATTTGGTTCGGTTGCCTCACTGGTATGACAAATAGTACATGCGTCCTCCACTTCGGTCCTCAACTGATATTCGAATTCGTCACTGTGCGGGTCATGACAATCGGCGCACCCGATTCCATGCCATTCTTCTGGTGTGAATACTTCAGCATCTGCAAAGTTTGCGGTTGGGTCATATTGTGATGGTGATTTACATCGTGCACAGTACGAGTTCAGACCATGTGGTTCTCCACCGGCCGTCTCAATATCGAGCTGGTCCTGATTCGAGTGCGCTGAAGCTTTCCAGACAGTGTATTTGTCATGACCATCAGGTCCGTGGCAACCACTGTCTCCATCAGCATAACATGACTCTTCAACGGATGGATTTCCATTGATCTCTGAGTGCTCGCTTCCAGGTCCATGGCAGGACTCACACTGGATACCAATGAGATTGACATTGCCCACTTCCTGGTCTG
>CAZTGJ010000023.1:0-17913 GCA_964613025.1 uncultured Thermoplasmata archaeon
ACAGAACGTTTTTCTGATTCTGAGGATGATGGACGATTTTCCTAATAATCGTCCGGTAAAATAACCAATGAAACAATGTGAAATATGGTCATTTTTTCATATATCCATTTGTTGACGAGCCATAATTCATTACTACTTCATATTCTTCATTCTGTTTTATGGGGTTAGAAGAAATCGATGAAAAAAAATCAAGAAGTCGATCCTACAAGAGACGGCAGATGATGCGGGGAAGCGAAGGGCTACATTGTTCATGATTGGAATGCATTTGTATGAATAGATCACCCTCTTATTCGACATTGCCGGAGGTGACGGAATCGACTACCTGTAATTCTTGCATTTGGTGTGGAAGTGCTGTTGGAGAACCCCAAAACCCTTCATCTAAAAAGTTATACATAATCATTTTACAATAGTTATTAATAAAAAAAGACACGTGTGAATAATATCATAATAAAAATCTGAAAAATGACATACATTAATATTATCCTACTACACCCTGGAAGTGAAAGAATGGAATCATTACATAACGCGGGAAAACGATGGGTTACATTGTTAATTGTTGGAATGCTTTTTAACGGATCGATCACTCTCCTATTCGACAATGCCGAAGGTGACGGAATCGGGACGTATCCCCCGCCTACGGACGGTGACTGGATTATCACCGAGGAGACCGAGGTGTCGGATGAAATCATCATTCTCACTGGCAATCTCATTATCGAGTCTGACGCCAGTCTTCTCCTGATGAACACCACGATACTCTTCAACTGTTCATATGACGGTGAATTCGGGGTGACAGTGAAGAGCGGGGGTGAGCTTCAGGTTCAGGGACGAAAGGAGTTCACCGAAGGTGCCCGGCTGAGTGGGGACTACGACCTCTTCTCGGGGAGCGATGGGGGGACCATACGGTTCTACCAGAATACCGGTACCATGTCGGCTCCGGACTGGCAGGACCCTGTCAACCTCAAGGATGTGAATGGTGATGACGTCAACCCCGGATCACGCAGCGCACCCTTCCTGGCAGACCTTGACAATGATGGCGATCTGGACCTCATAATTGGAGAGCGAAGGGATAACGGACAGGTCAACTATTACGAGAATAGCGGAACAGCCACCGAACCGGCATGGACCCGGGATGACGCCATGTTCTCCGGGGTCTCCTCCGGGGGCCACAGCAAACCCGCTCTTGCCGATCTTGACAACGACGGCGACCTGGACCTTGTAGTGGGAGAAGAGGATGGGGAAGTATTTTTATTCAGGAATATCGGGACCCCTGAAGCAGCCCAATGGGATTCCCGTGAAAACATGAAGGACGACGGTGGGGACAACATTGATGTGGACAGCAGATGCTGGCCCATACTCTCGGATCTTGACAACGACGGAGACTTCGATCTGACCGTGGGTCGAAGTGGTCAAGGGGAAATACGTTTCTTCAGGAACACAGGAACCGCCTCGAACCATGAATTCACCTCGGAGAATTCCATGTTCTCCGGGGTGTCAGCCGGGCAGTGGAATCCTTCACCCGCCTTTGCGGACCTTGACAACGACGGTGATTTCGACCTGACCCTCGGATCCTACCAGAGCGGATTTTTCTACTACGAGAACACCGGCACCAGGGAGGTACCCGAATGGACCGAGGATGATACCATGTATGCGGGTGTGGATAATCAAAATCGCATGCAGCCCGCATTTGCAGATATCGACGGCGACGGTCCGGGTTTCATTCCCGGAGCTGCAATCTGGCATACCGAATTCAACACCACCGGTCAGTACACCTTCGATTTCCTGGTGGAGGATGACGCTCACTTCGAAATGGAAGAAACCCGGATCATCAACTGCGGGAACGGAGATCCGGGACATCTTGGTCTGACTATCAGCGCAGACGATGTCACCATCGTCGACAATCTGTTCGACTGGAACCACCGGGCTATCGTTCTGGATGACGTCTCCAATGTCGTTATCAGGGAGAACACCTTCGACAACAATACCTTTGGAGTGTACGTCCAGGGAGGATCGGATGTCGAACTGATCAACAACACGTTCACATACAACCAGCAGGGAATCCATCTGGAAGCCTCGGAGGATGATACCCTCAGGAACAACACCTTTGTGATGTGCAGTGTACTCATCCAGGGAACACAGGCCAGCCATTTCGCCTCCCACACCTTCTTCAACAACTCCGTGAACGGCGGATATCTTTACTATTATGCAAACGAGAACGGTGTGACGGTTCCAGGGAATGCCAGCTCGGTGATCCTGGCAAGCTGTACGAACATGGTGCTCGAAGGACTCCATCTCTACGGCGGGGATGTTGGCGTCGAGCTTGCCTTTTCTGACAACACCATAATAACCGACAGCGTCATCGACGGCTGTGATCGCGGGCTCTACCTCTATGGGTCGCAGGACAACAGGATTATGTACACTACCATATCGAATGGAATCGAGGGTCTTCGGTTCGAGGGAGCCTCAGCCGGCAACATCCTTCATTTCAACTCGATCTTCGGAAACGATAATGCAGGAGCGGATGCGTCGGATAACGGCGGGTCCGTGGTGGATGCCGTGAAGAACTACTGGGGAGCCCCATCCGGTCCCCACCACCCCACAGCCAATCCCTCGGGCAAGGGGAATGCTATCTCCGACGATATCCTCTTCGAACCCTGGCTGAGGTCACCCCACGGCGAGAATGTGTGGTATGTGGATGCTTCTTCCCCTGACGGTGGGATCGGAACTCAGGAGGACCCTTACAATAGAATCCAGGACGCACTGGATAACGCCTCAAAGAGTGAGGATGTCTTCGTGCTTTCGGGCACCTATACCGAGAATCTCGAATTCAGCAGAACCCAGAACCTCTTTGGTAATGGAGGAGGTGCGAATGTCGTTCTTAATGCCGGAGGAGGCGCCGGAATAACAGTTCGTCCCACAGCAGAGGGAACGACAGTTGCCAATCTGTCCATCATTAACGGGGCTACCGACCTCCGGATCGAGGCCGATACCTTCCTCTGGAACACCTCCTTCTCCGGGGCAAAAGTGAATTTTGCAGGAGAATCCCTCATGTCGGTGGGGTACTACCTTGATATCACCACCCTTAATATTGACGGAAAGCCGGTGGTCGGCACCGTCCTGGAGATGACCGATACCCTCTTCCAGACCACCCTCTACTATACCGACGATCAGGGGATGCTCGAGGATCAGACGGTTCTGGAGTATCGCAGGAATGCCACCGACACCGTTCAGTTCAGTCCCTATTCACTTGATGTGTTCGATTTTGCAACCGGGTATGCTGATACCATTCTTGACATGGAATCGGATACCAACATCGTGTTCACCCTTACAAGACACGGATTATTTGGCACATCCATTGCAACCGGCGACCTTAACAACGACGGTATCGAGGATATAGCGGTTGGTTCACCCACCGACAGTCAGAATGGTGAGAACACCGGAGCGGTATTCATCTTTTTCGGACCCCGGGAGAGTTCAAAAACGCTCAGACCCATCGATGCTGATATGATCATTCACGGTGATGTGAATGGAAGCCGGATCGGTGAAACCATTGTGATTGGTGATATAGATGATGACACCACCCCTGACCTCATCGTTGGCTCTCCTGATTTCAAACGGACACTCACTGGGATCACAGGGAATTACTATAATGGTGCAGATTATACGGATCTGGAATTCACCAGGATCGACAGCACAATCGATTTCCCCTGGGGTAATAGTGATCCGGGGGGTCTGGGAGATGCATTCTCCGTTATATGGACCGGAAGCCTGAAGGTGGACGAAGAGGAAGATTACACCTTCTTTGCGGAGATCGATGATACCATGTATGTCTATATTGACGGGGACCCGGTCATTGAACGGGGCTCCTACGATGCTGCCGAAGCTGCCTCGGATCCCATTCATCTTGAACCCGGCTACCATGACATTGTCATCTATTTCAGTGATGGCGGCAGCGGGGCACGGGCGATACTCAAATGGGAAAGCGCTGGCATTGGGAAATCAGTTATCCCACAGGAGAACTTCCATGCCACGTTCGACATCGGAGCTCCGGACGGTGGTGTCTTCTTCTTTGATGGGGCTCTCTTCAACCAGGAGGCAGCCATCATAGAAATGAATGATGGGTTCCTTCTTCCAGGTACAGGTGAAGGATCGGGTTCATCGCTCGCCATCGGGGATATCGACGACAATAGATATCCAGATCTCCTGGTGGGGAACTCCCTTGGTGTGGAGGTATACTATGGCCAAAGCACCATCGATGAAACCATAGAACATGCAACACTCTATGGAATAGAACAACCGGTATTGGTGGAAAATGACAATGTTGAGACCCTGGCAGCAGTAGCATCGGGGGATGTCCGATTATTTTCAGTGGCCCAGAATGCTTATTCACTCGAGAGTTACACAGAGGAGGAGGACTTCAAAGGTTCCTTTAATCAAACCCGGTTCAATGACGGACTAACACTGCATGCCTACCGCATGGTTGAGATACTGCCAAACAGGGATTTCGACAACGGATGGGATAACTGGACCAGGACAGAAAGCTACCGGAGCAGGAACGACGGGTTCTGGGATATCACAGAAATCGAGCGGGGTGACTGGAAGGTTTATGACGGACCCACGGCGGGTCTCGGTCCACATGGTAACAATATAAATGATGGGAGCGATAACGATGGTAAACTCGTTTCGGAACCATTCACTGTCCCGGATGGGCTTGAGTTCATAGATTTTTGGCATCATGCCAAGTGGGATAGTTTCGAGGAAGCGGGTCCAAGCCAATGGCAGGATGAATACGCTGATCTCATCATCATCAGGGTGGTGAACGATTCGAACGGGATCGTTATTGCCGAACAGAAGTATGGCGCGGATTACGGAGGAGGCCAAGGTGAGGAGGAGGGACGCCTCTCCTTCGATGTCTCGGATCATCAAGGTGAATTGCTGAGATTCGAGATGGAACTCTCCAATAACCGGCCCGCGAACGATGACGGGATCGTTCAGATCGACAATATCACAGGCCTCCAGACTGTTTCCGATGCCAAAGGAACCTTCACCTCCAACATGGAGGACCTGGGATTCACTGTCAGCTCTCTGGTACCCCATTGGGTGGAGGAGCTCAATGAGGGAACTCTCACTGTTCACTTCAGGACCAACAGCTCCGATGATTGGACACTTCTGGAAAACGACGGCCTCACAGAACTCCCTGAGGGAACCGATACCACATTCCAGTACAAGGTAACCTTTGAGGCCACCCCGGGAAAATCCTACCCTGTCCTTACGGAGCTCAACTTCAATCTCTTCAGTTATCTCCCTGAATCCCTGGGAGATGGGGTTCCCTTCAACGCCGGAAAGGTATTCGGGAACGATACACTTGGTGTTATCGACGACACCACCGTGGTCCTGTACAATGGCACGGATATAGCATTCACCATCACCGCGGACCAGAAAATCGACAAGGTCACAGCCATCGGAGATACGGATGCCAATGGTATATCCGACCTCAGCATATCATCCGACGGTACGGTCTACATCGTGTTCTTGGACCCCGATAGCGGTGAGGGGGATATGGAGCTCAAGGATGCGCTCTATTCCTTCTCGGGCGAGGAAGGAGCCGACTTCGGCACCGTACTCCAAGGGAACCTTGTGGGTTCGCCGCTGGAGCACCTCGGGGACGGACGGGTATATCTTCTTCCTACAAGCCCGACCGATTCCGCCATCGGCGGAGTGGATATCATGAACAATTCCATGATCTATCCCGATACCGAACTCTCCATGAACCTTACAATCTTTAACCGTGGTCTCCTGGATGACGACTCCCTTAGGGTTACCATGACCATTACAGGCGATGATGCATATTTCTATGAGGAATCGACCGTTATCTCAATTGCCTCATGGGAGGGTGCCTTGGTGAACTTCCTCTGGGATGTCCCTGATGTGGAAGGTGCCAACTATAAAATCACGTTCTCCGTTCCATCAGACGATCTCAATACGAACAATGAATTATCATTGGATCTTAGGGCTCACTATCATGCTCTCGACCTCCACACGGGGAAAGATTTTGATGTGGTGCGGCCTGCCGGTGTACTCCGCTATCTTCTGGTGGTGGATAATTTCGGGACGTTTGGACCGGACAATATTACATTCCAGGCCGATGTCCCGGTAAACTGGGAATGGTGGGTCAGAAAGGGCGGAGACACTGACGATGATCCCGACGATCCTGACCTTGACTATCTCATTGTTGAGGATAACGCCACCATCCAGCTCTTTGTCGTAGCAAATACTTCGATCCTTGGGGACTACCCCATCCAATTCCGGACGATCTCCGAGAACGGAGTGACAACTGCCGCTGTTGATCTCACGGGGTATGTGGTGGAAATGGATATCATACCCGTGGACGTTGGACTTTTCAGGGCTGACGGCAAGGCCGCAAAACTCGTTGCCGGAGAAAACACGACCCTGGTGCTCGAGGTCCAGAACATCGGCTCACAGGATACCGGAATATTCGATGTTCGTATGGACGTGGAAAATGGTCCCTCTGAAATTCTATCTGGAGGTTGGGTGGAAGGATTCGGAAGTGTGAACATCAATTTCACCCGCGCCTTCACCGAAGGTCTCCACAACCTGACCTTCGTTGTTGATATCGATGATAATGTGAAAGAGTATAATGAGAGCAACAATGTTTTCATGCTCCAGATCCGGGTATGGCCGGGAACAGCCAGTACCCCGTTCATGTTCAACGTTAAGGTGGTCGATCAGTTTGGAGCCAACATAACCGAAGCCTATGTCTGCGCATCAAGCGGAGATTCCAAGGTGGAGAATACTACCGATGACCACGGAAACATTACCCTGACCCTCAGTCCGCCTTATAGCGAAGGCAGCATCTATCGCGTGGAGGCACAGTTGGTAGGCCTCTATGCCCGCGAAGAGATCATGGTATATTCCGAAGATGTCCATGTGGATATCCTTCTTGTAGTTGGTATATATTCCATCGACCTCATCTGTGATCAACGTGAGAAGGACATGATGCCGGACGGCCAAGGGAGCTTCACGTTCAACTTTACCAACACCGGAGATTTCAATGACAACTACACCATTTCCCTCGCCGGAGTACCTCAGGACTGGACCTTCGATCTCACTGGTGGCGGGATACTCGATGACCTTCTAGCTCTCGAGGTTGGCATCACAACCACCCTTATGCTGGATCTGAACTCCTGGAAGTATGCTCCTGCTCATGAGCGATATGAGATCATCCTCACAGCTTCTTCGGAGACATCTCCATACTCCATTGAGCAGATCCTCCTCATGGTCACGATCCTCCCTGTCGAGAACTTAACCGTTTACACAGAGGATCCTGACGAACACGGTCTTCCCAAGGATCCTATTTCCCATCGGATTTATATTACAAACTCCGGAAATTCTGACCGTACCATCAATCTCATGCTCTCGGGAGATATCGATTATGCCTCATTGAACAAGGAGGAGTTTGTCCTTGAACCCGGTGACGTTGAGGAAGTGCTTCTCGTTATCATTATCCCCAACCTTCGGGATGGAACCCTTCTGCATCATCAGCTCTCCGGAGTGGTCGCAGGTATCGGACCCACGACAACCATCAATTTCACGACGCTCATCGACATGACCTCTGGTCAGTACTTCCAGGCAGAGGTCCAGCAGGATCGGCTGATCATAACCAATACTGGAAATCACCTTGAGCAGATTACCGTTACCGCTGTGAGCGACCTTGCAACTATCCTCCTTTCTCCGGAAAGTTTCGAAATCGACCTGGAGAAATCGGAAAGCCTTGTAATGACCATAGAGATGACCGACCTGAGCATTCCCTACGGGAGTCTCATTCCGGTGTTCGTGTCCATTTGGAACGGGGAACGCTATTTCGTCAATAACACCCGGCTCGTACCAATACCGGCTGTGGAGAATCTTTCCCTTTCCGTGGACAACCCCATACTCAAGGCCATACCCGGAACCATCGCCGAATTTTCAATACATGTGCAGAATACCGGGAATGTTGAAGAAATGATCTTCTTCGAAGGTACCAACTCCGGTTCGGAGTCTCTCATTCTTCCCTCACCCATCACCCTTCTGAGGAACAAAGAGGAAGTCATTCCCCTGAGGGTCCAGGTTCCCGAGGCGAACAGCGGGATCCGGATGATCACCTTCACCGGGGTCGCCGGTGAAACCGTGGTTTCCATCGACCTCCAGCTCGATCCCTCGGTGTATCGGGAGATCGTTCTTGACGAGATCTCGGCCATGACAGATGAGTCAGGAACCAGATATATCATCAACATCTACAACAACGGTGAGGTGGAGGAACGGCTTGACCTGGATGTGGCTTGTGGAGAGCTCAATCTCCTTATTGCAAAGATCCAGTCCGGAGAACATATCCAGTTCCATCTCACAGTCCCCCATGGGCAGTTCTGCACAGAACTCATTCGGATCAACGCCACTTCGGATCTCGGGGAAGGCCTGGAAGCCATAATCGAGGTCAACGCTCCTCCCTTCGTTACAATCGAGATCAAGAGCACCATTCCGGCCAGTGTTTCGGATCCGGTGATCCTGGAGGCCAGCGGTGACTATGCATCCTATCTCTGGGCCATCGACGGAAGGAATGTTTTAGGTCAGGAGATCTATTACAACTTTACCAGCTCGGGACTTCACCAGATCGAACTCACAGTGCGGGATGACCGTGATATCTCATCCAGGTTTATCATCGATATCCTTGTAGAGAATCAGCCCCCAGTGATCGAGGTCGAGCCCACACTCTTCGGGAATGCCGGAGAGTACTTTAATCTTAATGCGCGGGAATCCTATGATCCTGACGGCACCATAGTTGAATTCCGATGGATCATCGAGAATGAAAGCTACTTCGGACCCAATATTCAACATGTTTTCCAGACAGGTGGAACCTATTCAGTCACCCTTCAAGTTACCGATAATGATGGAATGAGATCCACCAAAGAGATACTGGTGAGAGCCCTGGAAACGGAAAAGAAGGATCCCGGGACCGGGGAAAAGGAGGAACTCGATATGCAGCTTGTGGGAATATCCAGTGCCCTTCTTCTGGCCCTTGTGGGAATCATTGCCTTCCTCTTCTTCCAGATGAATCGGGAGGAGAGTACCGTACTGCAAAAGCTCAACAGTCTCGAATCCGTGAGAATCAGGGGTACACCGGAAGTTGTTGCCCAGGTTGTCCCACAGCCGGAAGAACGGACCTGCCCCTCTTGCGGTCATCAGGTTCCCGAAAATTTCAAATTCTGCAACAAATGCGGTACCTATTTCGACGAGCTGAAGGGGGACCAGACCGTTCCGCCGAAGAAAGTGTTCTGTATCGAGTGCGGTCATCAGGTTCCCGAGAACTTCAAATTCTGCAATAAATGTGGTTCAACCATTGACCACGAGGAGGTGGGATCATGAAAATGATCAAGGTGTTGTGGATTCAGATGCTAAAGGGAGATGGGCATTGCAGGAGTTCATCGTTTCTTTCCATTATCAGCAGTTTGATAATGATTCTTTCCGTTCTTCCGACACTGGCCATGTCTGTACAGAACCCACCAACGGATCGTGGAGACGGAACTCTCGAGAATTCAGGCGACTGGGTCATTGAGGAAGGCGATGATATTCAGTATACAGATGAAACCATCGTGATCAATGGCAATCTCACCATAGAGGGAAAGCTCACCTTGACCAGGTGTGTTCTCATAATGAACATGAGTTATTCTACCCTCACGGTGAACGGCACACTGACCCTCGAAACCACTAATATCACCGGGAACAACACCTATTATTATTTCATCGTGACCGGGACTCTCGACTTCCATGATAGCAATCTATTCCACATAGCGGGATCGGATGATTATCCTTACATCGGTGGTCTTCAGCTTCTGTCGGAGGATGTATCGATGGAAGGGGGATCCATTCGGGATGCGGAGTTCACCGGGCTATACATTAGAACAGATGTGACCCTTTCAAACATTTCCATTATCAATAATATATTCAATGTGGTGATGAACGGATCCTCCCCGGGATTCATCAACTGTTCCATCCGATTCGTGGATTTCGAAGGCAGTGTCAGTATTTTTATGATGAACGGATCGCATCCGATCTTCGTGGAAGGGACGCAGATGGGAGGTATCGATTACGATGACCAGCTCTCCTCAATGGGATTCGGTCATACCCTTAGTGTCCATGTGACCTATGAGAACGGCACATCGATACCGGGGGCTACTGTAACAGCCACGAGCAACGGGGATGAGGTCTCGGAACAACGCACTACCGATGGGTCCGGTTGGGTCAGGAACCTGCTGCTTCCCGAAGAGACCCATTATCTAAGCCTTCCCGATAAGGTGTACCGACCCTATCGTGTCACCGTTGAGAAGTTCGACCTCATGATCATGGAGAGCGTTCCTTTTGAATCCGAGACAACACTGGAGATGGTGCTTACCGGGGATTATTTCGGGGAGACCTTGACCCGTGGGGATTACAACGGCGACGGATTCCTGGACCTGGCAGTGGGTGTGCCAAGGAACCGGACGGGAGTAACCACCCCAGGCGCCGTTTTCGTGTTCCTGAACCGGGGGGATCTGGAGCTCACCGAGATCGATGAATCCATGGCCGATCTCACCATCAGAGGAGTTGATGGAACCGGATTCGGTTCGGTCCTCTCCAGCGGGGACTTCAACGGCGACGGATTCGACGACCTTCTCCTTGGCACGCCGCTCTCGTCAGAGAACGGAGCAGAGTCCGGACGGGTGTACTTCTTCTTCGGGAACCCTGCTCCGGCCTGGAACGATCTTGAGGATGCCAGCCTCACCTTCGAGGGTGATGAGGGAACCCATTACGGAAGCAGGCTTTTCGCAGGGAATCTCAACAATGATGCATTCTCGGATTTCGTTATCGGTGACGATCAGAACTCCTTCGTGTACTTCAGCACGGCGAACCCTGGCCAGGATTTCAATAGTATCAGTGAATTTACATTGTATGCCACAGGAAAAGGATCTGCGGATGACACCTCACAATCCGTCACCGAAACCCAGTTCGATGACGAAGTTCGGTACGATCTGGATCCACAAGAAGAAATGCACATCACCGACTTTGCTATGGGGAATTTCAGAGGTGACCCTGCCGAGATTATATTGAAATTCCAATTCGTCACGGATCGATACTATGGATATAATTCCGGGGAACGCAGTTATGTTTACTACTCCCTCGATGGCGACAACTGGCATCAAACCACTATGCGTCCTCGGTGGCCTGACAATAACTGGGATGAGGAGACCACCCTGACGTTCGATCTCTTATCAGATGGTGTAACTTCAATGGAACAACTCAAGAATATTGAAATTTACTATAAGAATGATGAGGGTCAGGAAGGTAATGATCATTATATTCATATTGATTATGTCCAGATTCATATCTCGGCTGTTCCCAAGGGTGCCAATCATACCCTCGAGGCTGGAAATATTTCCTCCGGTGATGTGAACGGGGACGGATATGCCGACCTAATAATCTCCGATGTCTCAGGTCAGACCGTGTACTATGGTGGTCCACTGGGTATCAGTGCACCTGAAACGCTGCAGATGGACCTGCGTCAGGGAAATGCTACACGACTAATCATCACGTCCGGGAATCTCACCATTTCCGAGACACGAACATATCTGAACGGACAGTTCGATGACGGATGGGATGGATGGTTCCAGGTTTCCAATTCCATGGGACAGAAGGACGGTAGTACCCGCTGGGACATCGTTGAAAGTGCCAATGGTGACTGGGATCTTCACGAGGGCCCCACAGCGGGCTTCGGAGTGAATCAGGATACACTGGATGAGGATGACAATCGGGATTGCCGGGGAATGCTGAGGACCCAGGATTTCCTCATTACCGAGGACATGGATACGCTCCATTTCTGGTATGATTTCGGGGCAAGGAGATTTGATCCTCAGGGGGGCTGGGGGCAGAGCTATGATGACCAGATCCGTTATCGTCTTTTCTCCGCTGATAATGACAGCGTTCTCATGGAACTCGCCGGATGGGCATCCACTTCATCCAATGAGGGTCACGATGAGAATGGTACTGTGGATGCGGATATTACCGGTCTCAGGGGGGAAAAGGTATATTTCGGTTTCGAGATAATCACCAACAGGGGTTCGGGCGAAAGGGGAATAGCCCAGATCGATAATCTGACGATTCTCCCCCCTTCTGCCGTCCCGTATTACGAAAACGGATCTATAGAGTCCCCTTGGTTTGAATTCGAAGGCAACATTTCCACCATCACTCCAGTGTGGGATTCTGATGTTACCGGCGGGGAACTGTCATTGAGGTTCAGGACGGAACCCGAAGCCGATTGGAACGATACATCGGATAGCATCAGCGGGCGGATGGAGGAACTGAACGGATCCTCTGACAGGCTCCAGTACCGGATCGAAATGACGGGGGATGGTTCCGGTACTCCCTCTATGAGAGGATTGGAGCTTGCGATACTTCTAGAGGGGCAGATCATACCACTTGCATTGAACACGGATTACGGATCTGTCATCACCGCAGACATGAATGGTGACGGGATCGATGATCTCCTTTACAGCTATGAAAACGGGAGTACCCGGGGTACCCGAGATACCCGGGGTACCAGCGACACCGGGAGTAATGGGATTGATATCTTCCATGGGAACGAGAACTTCAGTGCGATCTACAATGCATCGGATATTCAGGAGTTCTTCACCGGTGATGTAACCGCTTTCTCGGTACTCGACCTGGAATCTGACGGTACGGACGAACTCTGTCTCATCGGGGATAGTATCCGGATCATTGACGGCAATACCGATGTCCAGTGGGAGAAATCAGTAATGGCAAGCAGAATTTCAGGAGATGTTGCTTCAGATCCCAGCTACCATCTCAATACGGGTGCTATCAATTTCATCCCATCCCATGATAGCGATATCCGGGTGGTCGACATAGATATTCCCCAGTTCATCGATCCGGACAGTCCCCAGCTCATCACACTGGTAATCTGCAACATTGGAATCGATGCGCAATCCGATCTGACCTACTACTGTAACGTCACAGCCGGAGATTATACCTATTCCAATACGGACGAAATCTCGATCCAACCTTTCGAATCAGAATCCATCGGTTTCCTGTGGAGTGTTCCCGTGGATGAAGGGATCGATTATACCATTTCCCTTGAAGTACCACTGGCAGCGGACAGGGTAAACGGCGATAATAACCTGACCGTCCATGCCACCTCCAAGGAGCATGGGATCCTTCTCATTACGGATACCCCGGTCCTTTCCGCCCATGGCGGGGATTACCTTTCTTACAACATTACCATCGAGAACATCGGAACCTTCGAGACCGAAAATGTTACGATGTCTTCTATTCTTCCCCAGGATTGGACTGGAGAATATCGATATCTGGACGTTCCGGTCGACTATATTGTTGTAGCGGACAGCACGAACATTACCTTCAGGACAGCCAGCCCAATTGATGAGGAAGAGGGAGATTTCACCATCAACCTCACAAGCACTGCAGCCACCGCCGTGAGTTATCTGAACACGACTGCAACCATTCTCAGACCGGAGCTGATAATAGAGGAAATCCAACTACTCAGACAGGATGGAGTTGTAACCAATGACACAATCCACGGGGTTTCCGGTGATCAGGAGACCGTGATGATCAAGGTCAACAACACCGGTTCCACCTATGCCACGGAATTCTGGCTGGAGGTGCAGGTTACCGGATACGCAGATGAGGATTTCTATCATTCGGGTCTCGCATCGGGCGAGAGTATCTGGATAACGAAACAGATCGTTCCCGAAGAAGGTACCCTCGAAGTGTCCGCCTTCGTGGATTCTGATTCCGATGTGCCCGAGCAGAACGAATCCAACAACACGGATTCCAGGGAGTTCACGATCAAGGGACAGGATCCGATTGGTTCATACGAGATTACCGGTATGATTCTCGACATCCAGGGGGAGGGAGTTGGATTTGCCGAGGTGGTATTCGAATGGGACGGCAACAATGAGAACACCTTAACCGATGATAGCGGAAATTTTGCTTTCACCATTGAAGCCCCGACATTTCATGATACTACCCTTCTGTACCTCAATGCCACTGACGGGGAGAACATCACCAGTGTCCAGATCATCCTCTACTCAGAGGATGGGGGGAAGCACTTCATTCTCACCCTGAACCAGTATCTCGTGGAGATGGAGGGACCGGATAGGGTTTCCAGCATCGATATCGACGGAACAATCACCATACAGGTGGACGTCACAAACAAGGGAAATGTCAATACAACCTTTGTGGTGGAGGCTTTCGAGGTTCCGGATGACTGGACCGTGGAGGTCACTGACCTGCCGGAAGGAAAGGTCACCCTCTCAATCGAGGAAACTGTTTCATTGGAGATCAAAATCACCTCTTCCGATAATCCGCTTCATGCAAAGGGAAACCAGAAATACTTCATCACCATCCTTGTCTTCTCGGAGATTTATCCTCCAGGGAACGACAGCTTCACCCATGGGATTGTGGTGCAGCCGATGCAGTCCATTCTTGTCCTAACTGATGGGGAAAATACAACATCCGTTCAGCCCGGTGAAGAGATCGGATTTTCCTTCATCGTAGAGAACCTCGGGAATGAGGGGAACACCTTCATTCCTGAGCTCGTCGGAAACTCAGTTGATGAAGTTGAAGACTTTGAGTTCGATATTACATACGTGTCACTTGATATCGGTGAATCGGCTGGATTCTCCCTTGTTCTTACTATGCCCTTCCTGGAATTCGGAGCTGGAACCGAACTGGAGGTCCTGGTGGGAGGAGCGGACGATCACATCACCAGCGCATCCATATTTCTTACCGCTCTGGAATTCTATGCCATCCAGTATGATTGTCCCACTGAATTCGATGCCAAACCGGGAGATGTCCTCATCATACCGATCTCGATTATTAACACCGGTAACCTGGAGGAGAACATCACCCTAACCGGGTGGACAGAGACACCTGACGTTCAGATCGAAGATGGATATGTCATCCTGTCCATGCTGGAGGAGACGAGTTTTTCCCTGAAAGTCACCCTCCCGGGTGGTGCTCTCGCAGGTGAGGTGATTCCTTTGGTTGTCGATCTTTCAACCGGTCCCGATGATTTCCTGTCAATCCAGGTGAACATCACCATCATCATTCTCGAGGTTTATGGAATGTCCATGACCCTCATTGAGAGAACTGTTTCTCCCGGATCTGATTTCACGGTCTATTCTTATGAGATCGAAGCCAGGAATGACGGGAACGGAGAGAATACCTTCCATTTCAAGGCTGAGGGTTCCCATCCTGGCTATTTGGCTTTCCCCGAGCCCCTGACCCTTGGTCCCGGGGTGACCGAGACCATCTATGCAGAGATCATCGTTCCCCTGAACAACACCGGGGTCATCGACAATTATCTTGTTGCCGTGGATGTAAGGGAAGAATACGACGATCTCAACCTGCGGATACTTTCCTACGATCTTGATATCGAGACCTCCATCGAAATGTCACAGACCGACTCCGGCAACGATCACCTCTACTACTATGATGTATCGGTTACCAACAACGGAGAACGCTTCGAGAGGCTTAACCTCCTTCCCAGCATCCCCCAGGTGAATACGTATCAATCCGGAGATGTTCGCTGGGAAGGTGAAATCAACAAGGATTTCCTGGAGATACTCCCGGGGGAGACCGAAGATTTCAGACTCTGGGTGTCCACTCCGGAACTCAGGGAATACTGGGGTACTGCTCTTTTCATAACCCTGGAATCAGATTCCGGGAAAACTGAGGAACTTACCCTCCACAAAGCACCGATTGCCATTCTCGGATCCACCATCCCCGACTCACCCACTTTCGAGGACACCATCACCTTCACGGGCTCCCAGTCGATGTGGAACATCCTGGATTATCAATGGGATCTTGGGGATGGTTCCAATGCAACGGGAAGTTCGGTAAGCTATTCTTACGGAAGGTCGGGTGAGTATGAGGTGACTCTGACCATAACCGACGATATGGGATTCACAGCCACCAAATCAACTTCTATCGAAATATTGAACCAGCTCCCCATTGCAGTCATCCAGACGAATCCCAGGAACCGAACCGTCGAGGCGGGGCTGCCCATCACTCTTGATTCCTCATTTTCCCATGACCGGGACGGGGAGGTCGTCAGCTATCTTTGGGAGTTCGGAGAGTTCGGGGATTTCTACGAGGGAACCTGGCCTGTCATCCAGCATATCTATGAAACCACAGGGGTCTTCACCGTTACCCTCAATGTGAGAGACAATTTCGGTGCTACCACGAATACATCGGTGGTTGTCACAGTTATCCCCAAAACCCAGAACCCGGACCAACCCGATGACGTTGTCACCGAGGAGATAACATCCACCGATCCCATGAGCTACATTCCGATGGTCATCCTTGTCCTGGTTGCACTTGCAAGTGTAGTCTTCCTTGGCAGGAAGAAAATGGTCATCAATCACAACATCCGGAAGATTACCGATCAGACAGAAAAGGAGCAGAACAAGAGAAAATAATTTGTGTACGCCTCTTCCCCCCCCCCACCCCCCCTCGGTTAACGTTCGTTCGTTTCGTATCGTGGTTCGGGTTTTGGAGTCAAAATATTATCTGAGGGTGAAACATTGTTGGAAGGAGAAGTATTATTACTAATTGTGGATGATCGGTATTTCAGAAACGGTGACGATCCCGACACGAACGACATCGATAGATCCACCAGGTTGGTGCTGAAATGGCGAGATCGCAATGGGGAGCAGTTCATCATACTCGTACCGAGTGATAAAGTACAGGACGAATGCAGATTCATTACCATTTCCTTGGAACCAAGGATTCTCTGTTTGGTAGCCCATTTCATCCTCAATTCCATCCATCCAAAATTCGAGAAGGTCCTCACACTCCCTTTCAGTCAGACCTCGTCCAAGCAAATTATCATATAGCGATCTTCGTACTTGCTCCCGTACAATGCTTGAACCATTCAATATATGCTCAATTCGTTGAGATTGCATTTCGTCCAGGCCAGGTAATTCATACATCATATTCCCTTCGCTCTCATTTCCACTGTCATAGAAGAGACATACAGATTCTATTGGATAGTTCCCAACATTAGTGAGATTGAATGTAACATTACTTCCATCCCTTGTTACATTTCCCCGAATTGCCTGACCGGTTTCTTCATCTCCTTCATAGAAGAGATACCGGTACCTTCTCCCCTGTTCGATGGCTGAATCCCCAAGCATGTCAATAACCACCCCTCCTGAAGGATCTCCGCTATTCCCTGCAACAGAAACATCCCATATGATCTTCCCCGGGTGCTCCCATGCCTGAGGAATCGTGACAATGTCAGATGCCTCAGTGTCGATCTCCACACGAATCTCGCTGATCCCCTCACAATGAAAGTAAATCACTGGCTTCGAAAGTATCTGACTAACTACGACTGGAGCCGGAGGTTCACCTGAGTGTGGACCTGCAGAAAGGTTGGTATTATTCGAACCATATTCCTGCTGGAAAACCCCCCATTCATGCACCTCATGTAACCGGAATGGTATCGGTATACTCTTTCCCTCACACTCAGGATATTCATCTTCATTGGTTTCATCTTCTGGGAATATTGATATGCAACCGGCAGTGCAGTATGATAATACAATAAGGCAGATGAGAACACAATTTAGAATTCTCCTCATGATGTCACCCGTGTGCTATAATAATGAGAATGTACCATCAATTTTCAATTCTTTGATGATTGGTAATAAACATTTCTTTTCCATCTCCTCAGATGCCATGAAAAATAATAGCATCATTTTCAACAATTGTCCCTTAAAATGACCACCTAATACTCCTGTCAATGGCGGGTTAATTTTCCCCACTTTCGGCGGATTAAAATTCCTCACT
>CAZTGJ010000024.1:0-17805 GCA_964613025.1 uncultured Thermoplasmata archaeon
TTTCCAGTGGAGATAAATGAGGGGATTTGATTATTGCAAATCCCTACAGGCTAAGACTAGGGAAAAGTGATAAGGAGCAGGGGATCTGTGATCAGAACTCTTCCATCAGATGACCCACGACAACAAGAAGGAGCATGGCAAAGACAAGAAGGTGATGGGAATGAAGGAGGTAGGCCCGGCGCTTGTTCTCGGGAGGAAGGATCTTCAGATAAATGGCAAGCCCGGTGACAAGGAGAAATGAAAAGATGAGCATGCTGGTCTCGATGTAGTGGTTGCATCTCCCCTCGTACAATCCATGAAGAATGGCGATCACAAAGCCAACGGTCCCAATGTGGGTGTGATAGGGTTTGAGATATTTCTGGTTAACGGACACCAGGCCTTCGATATCGATGGCTGAAATCCTTACAATGTATGGAAGGATGCAGAAGAGAAGGAGAAAGGCAGTAGTGTATCGGTACAGGTTCTTCTCGTTCCAGTTCCCGAATCCGGCTGAGAAAAAAGAGTACAGCAGTAAAACCATATAGATACAGAACATTGCGATGTTGGGGAGATTTTTCGGATCCGGAGACCATGGCATGGTTTCGATTATCTTGAGGTGTTAGATAAGAATTTTGGTCTCAATAGTCAGGGGGAGGATAGTGTGACCGTACCCCCGTCAATATGAAGCATTCCAGGGATCGAATTCGATCTTTGACGCTTCCGGACTGGACATTTTGACACTTGAACCAGAGAGGTTATTAAATAACCCGTCCATGACTGGTCCAAACGGAGAATGTAAAATTCTCCATTATTAACCTGGTGCTACCGGGAAGACAGGCGTTCCTCTAGCCCTGAAGCAATCTCTTCTCATTCTCCACCGGCTTATCCAAATATTTCCGGTAGCACCACCCTCCTTGCTCCTTTTCTTCTTCTTCTTCTTCTTCTTCTTCTTCACCTACTCCTACTCCTACTACTTCTACTTATACTTCTACTACTACTACTACTACTACTACTACTACTACTACCCCTTCTTCTAGTTCTTGTTATTTCATATTTACTCATTTTTTCATGCCGCACTATGCCACATCCCCCTCCCACTCCCCACTCCCCTTGGAATGGATTTAGGTTCCGAATGCCAGCCTCAGCATATCTCGGGTACCTGGCGCAAGACCGAGAATGATCACAACCAGCTTGATAAGACCACTGAGTCGGGGATATTCCTGCAGCTCTTTCTTGTATTCGATATCGAGCAGATAGATGGCAAGCAGGAGTACGAACAGTTTGAGAAGGAACATGACCGCTGCAGTTCCAGTGAGGTCTATGAGAAATGAAGGGAGAACATGCTTTTCCCGATACCCATAGAAATCGAGACCGGTGTAGGTTGCGGCTCCATCAAGGAACTGCGAGAAGATCATAAGAGAGTTGGCCCCCGACAGGGAGGTGGAGAGTTCGAGGTTCTTTTTTTCTGAAAGGAGACGGAGGAGCAGGAGGGTGAGTCCCCAGGAAAGAAAAGCAAGGAGGAATATCCCTGGAACTGCGACCATATGAAGGTCCTCACCATGGTGCCAGCCCCACCAGCAGAGGTGGTAGAGGGAAATCGCACAGATGAACCATCCGATACCCCCTAAGAATATGTGATAGTACACCGGGGGCTTCTCACCACGTTTCACATCGGAGTTCTCACTACGCTTCACATCGGAGTTCTCGCTATGTTTCACGTCAGAGTTCTCACCAAATTTCACATCGGAGTCCTCACCAGGTTTCCTCTCTTTGATCACGGTACCGAGTAAGTATTTAGTCACAAAAAGGATGAAAATTATCAGGACCAGAGCTGCAATGGGATGTTCGATATAGATGAAGCTGTCGTGAAACAGAAAGAAAAATATGACATACAGGGAAAAGATTGAGATCCAGGTGAGGTTCAGATAGGATTCTGCTTTCCCGAGCCCTCGTAATGTACTGGCTTCCTTCATCATCTCCTGAAAAACGATCGAAAGGTAGAGCATAAAGATCGTGAACAGACCCACCACGATATAGATAAGAGGGGAAATCATCAGATAATTCACCGGTTCAGAAAAAAACTCGGCATCCTCTAGTACCCTGAGAATCGAGCCAAGGAGAACGAAAGGAACAATTGATCCGATGAATCTTCCGTCAACATTCACTTTCTTTCTTTCCAGAAACGTGTAGATCGCATACACTGATGCTGCTAGAATAAGTCCATAGGCCAGGGTATTTACTGGATTATACCCTTCGGAGATCCCATCAACGGATTCTCCCTCGGCATCCGCGTACACAGGCCCGGCAAAGTATTTCCACAGAAACCCATCCCAGATGAGGTCGGGAAAAGCAAGTGATCCAATTGCCAGGATCAGGACGATCACGACGACTATCATACAAAAAAGGAGAGTCGTTTTACGAGTTGTAAGTTCATCGAGGAAACTGTCTATATTGGTGTCCGTCCCGTTATTAGATTTCATTGTACCGCGATCACAGATTTCCGTCTTTGACCTCAATGGTCTGATGTCGAGCCGGTCCAACCGAGATGAGCTTTACAGGAACATCGATCTCATTTGAAATATACCGAACATAGCCGAGTAGTTCTCTGGGCAGGGCCTTCACACCCTGGGAAACGATCTCTTCCCACTGGTCATCGGTCATGTCAGGCCAGCCTGGGAATTCCTTGTAAATGGGAACACACTCCCCGAGGATTCTCATGTTGGCAGGGAAATCCACCAGCTTTTCCCCATTGTATTCGTAAGCAACAGCAACCTTGATCGAGTCAAGCCCTGCAAGGACATCGAGCTTGGTGATGACGATACCGGTTAGTCCGTTCACCCTGGCGGAATACCGAATCATTACCATGTCCAGCCAACCACACCTTCGGGGTCTTCCTGTTGTTGCGCCGAATTCCTTTCCCTTGTCCTGAATGTACCTGCCGGTCTCATCCTCGAGTTCAGTGGGAACAGGTCCCTCTCCGACCCGGGTAGTGTAGGCCTTCACCACACCGATAACCTCATCGATCATCGTTGGCCCTATTCCTATGCCGGTTGCCGCATTTCCAGCCACGGTGTTCGATGATGTAGTGAATGGATAGATCCCGTGTTCCACATCCAGATGGGTTCCCTGGGCACCTTCCAGAAGGATCTCCCTGTTCTTCTGATGCTCATCGAATATCATTCGTGATGTATCAGTGATGTGATCTCCCAGCTTATTGCCATATTCAACGATGGAGTAGAATATCTCCTGTTTGGACAGGGACTCTCCCGAATCCATGGCGTTCAACTGCTTCTGCTTGTAGGGAACGACCAGATCCAGTTTTTCCTTGAGCACTTCACGGTCCATGATATCAGCAAACCGGATCCCATACCTGGCGATCTTGTCCGTATACGTTGGTCCGATCCCCCGTCGTGTGGTACCCGCACCCAGATCTCCTTTCATCTTCTCCTCAAGTCCGTCCATAATGAGATGGTAGGGCATGGTGATATGCGCCCGGTCGCTGATGTACAGGTTTTCCACGGAATACCCGGCTTCCTTCAGTCCCTCGATCTCCTCGAGAAGCTTTCCCGGATCCACCACGACCCCGTTACCGATGACTGCCTTCTTACCCTTATGGAGAATACCGGAGGGGATGACATGGAGCTTGAAGGTTTCCTGCTTCCCGGTGGCACTATTGTTGAAAATGATGGTATGGCCTGCATTGTTACCACCCTGGAACCGGGCAATAACATCAGCAGAATCTGCAAAATAATCCGTAATCTTCCCCTTTCCCTCGTCCCCCCACTGGGTTCCGATGACGACCCGTATAGCCATGTGCACACTCCCCGGGATTACCCTTCCTCTCTTATCCGCTTCTTCTCTGCTTTTTTCTCGGCCTTTTCACGGATCTTCTTTTCGAGGATTACTCTGGCCTTCTCCTTTTTTCCGATGGAGGTCCTCAATCCCCGGACCTTTGTTTGATTCTTCTGCTTCAGTGTGGTGAATTCCGCCTTGGTAATCAACTTATCTGAGAGGTCCTGCTTGGCACTGTCTAGTTCCCCTTCGATGAGGTATATTTTTGCTTCCAGCTTCTCGATATCCCGGTTCAATTTCTCAACTTTTCCCATGTTCTGACCTCCAGATTTCTCTTCTTTTTGATTCAAGCATTAGAGGTTGTGTTCCCTGATACTCAGCAAAGTTCATGATCCGACCATTTGCATAGGCTTTCCTGAAGTAGGTGTTCCACCTGATGTCCCTGTGGTTATGGTGATCCATGATGATCTTCCCCTTCAGGGAACCCGTGATCGTGAGGAGATTCTCCTCCACTTTATCGAGTATCAGAGAATCCTGCCACTCCTGAAGATAGGTGGGGGCGCCGTCCATGACAAGAACGTCTGGATTACAATCAATGATCCTATCTGCGGTTCCGGCTGACACGGGTCCCTGAATATCAGAAGTATGTAAAAGCGTTTCGCCTGTTCGCTCATCCCGTATTCCGGTCATAAGTACGAAGCCAAGAGGACTATCCGGCTCACCGTGGGGGACAGGAGGTGAAAAAGATAACTCGATATCATCATGTATGAAAGTTTTTCCGTCAGCAATGATGATCTCCGATTCATCCTTCTGCAGCT
The DNA here is from genome assembly GCA_964613025.1 of uncultured Thermoplasmata archaeon. Taxonomy (GTDB): domain Archaea; phylum Thermoplasmatota; class DAOVMN01; order DAOVMN01; family DAOVMN01; genus CAZTGJ01. The sequence goes on from CAZTGJ010000024.1 coordinate 4,590, forward strand.
CATTGAACATCATTCCCCGGGTCTTCTGGGATCGGTTGATGTGATTCTCGGGATCCTTGAGATAGAGCATCTTTCCAGAGTATCCCACTGAAGCGGGAAGATAATGATCATAATGGTAATGGGAGACTACCACTATATCAGCCCGCCTCAGGCAGTCTTCCATGAGCAGCCGGTAGCGGGCCAAAGCTCGCAGTTCGATCTGGGTCGGACCGAGTCCATACCTTTTCTCACCAAGCCTCACCCCTCCGTCGATCAGTATGGACGGTCCGTCCTCTAGCTCCACAAAAACTGAGAGAGACCGCACCCCAAGGGATTCGGATGCCAGCGGAAGGATTCTCATCACAGGAACACATTTCACCTGTCTGATTAAGGTTCCGCGTTCTCACCGGATCATCGTGCAGTATATCCTGGTGATGTCCCTGGCTTTCACATACCCCTTCTTCACCATGCCCCAGGGATCCTTGATCTTCTTGATAACCACTCGATACTCATCGAAATTGATGAGATCCCCAATACCGAATTCCTCGTCCGGAGCTGCAAAGAGCTTTCTGGAATAGGTACTCGGCCCGTGGGCAATGGATACCCGTACCGGAAGACTGTCGAATTTCTTGGCCCAGATGGTGTCGAGATCCTTCACCAGAGCATGCCGGAAATTCTTCTCTTTCTTTTCGAGACGGGCGATCTTGATAAGTTCATCACCAAACATGATCTCCATGTCGAGCTCCAATTCATCATCCCCGGGAAGGGTAATACTGGTTTTCTCGGAAGTATCACTTGAGCTCAGGATCAGGTTCACGGTTCGATCCTTGTCCTCTTTGAGATCGACGTGATGGACGAAATTACACTCCGTACATTGGGCGGTTCCGCTGAGCGTGGTCTGCTTCTTATTGCTGAACTTCGCCTTGATTACATGGTGGAGGGTGAATTCATCACATTCGGGACATTGGAAATAGAGACTGCCTGGGGCATCCATTCGTACTACCTCTGGTTTGCACGACCCACTCCATCTGATTTATTAGAATTTTCTTTTTTCGTGGAATACATGACCATTGGCGTTATTTCATCTATTGTTCCGTTCCCCCCCCTCCTTCCGCCCAGCCCACCGAATGAGTAATTAAGAATGGGTCGTGAAAAAAGGTAAGGAAAGAAAGGAGATTTGGAGCCCGGGAACACGAAGCGGAGATGATAAAAGGGTACAAGAAGGCAAAAATCACAAAGGATGTGCCCGGGCATCCATCACATCAAAAACAACAGGTTGGATATATATTGATTTGAAAATTTTTCCTCACAAAGAAAACGTCAGGTATATTGACCAAAAGACAGACACGACCTATAGGTTGAATAAGGAACAAATATATATCATGCAACTGAAATGTGTCTTCAGGTGAAAAAATGGCATTCAAACGTGTGAAGGATCTGTCTCTCTCGGACCGGATAAGAATCATCGAGGATCTGGACAGCGGGAAATCCACTTTTACTGATATTGCCAGGGTACGGTGTATCAGAGGTGGATGTGCAGGTCTATTACAAAGATCACCGCTCGGATAAGTGGAAGGTAGTTCGGGAGGCCTGGTTTTAATAATTTCCAAAGGTCATGAGCGAGACCAACTGCCATTTTACCTGGGATACAACGGAGATCATCATCGAAATTGAAGAAAAGGCCGAGAAGTATGATTATGACGGATTGATTATCGTCGATCTTGTGGCTGATGATGGGGAGATCCTGCACTCCATACCTTGAGGAAACGGAGGCTGAGAGATAACGAAAAACCGATCACTCCGGAAAGTGATGGAGGAAGAGAGAGAGATCGCGATTGAGTGAGTGTGAACACTGGTAAGCGATTCAATCTGAAAGAGGGCTTTTTGAAGGTAATGTTGGTAGAATAAGTTCACTCTGAATAGAAGAAAAAAGAACGCTGAAAATAACACCTGATAATTATGGGCCACCACGGGAATCACCCATATCGCCATAATCGCATAATGCTTTTTTGTATGCCTATATACGAGGTGGAGTTGTGGCCGGATGGAGGGTCCGGATTTCTCGCGGTGGTATTATTTCATACTGGTAATACTACTAATAATTTTCGCCTCATCCACCGTCGATAGGTGACGGTGTAGCGTATTGATGTAGTGTAATGTCGTAAAAAATGAAATGGGCAAAAACATTAATACCCATCACTGAGCAAAGGGCAGGATATCATCTGAGAGGGAAGACCCCCGCTCAAGTAGTTGGACAAGGAATCACCATGCAGTATGTCTCAGGAACCATCCTCGATCCCGGCACACATCCCTTCGAAGGGTACATCTGCTGGGACGGGGGAATCATCATGGAAGTGGGGAAAGGTACACCACCTGGGGAGCCACAGGCAAGGGGAATTATCACACCCCTCTTCATTAACGGTCACACCCATATAGGGGACAGTTGCTTTTCAGACAGGATCGATATCGGCATAGGGCTGGAGAATATCGTGAATCCTCCGGCGGGTTTGAAGCACCGGCTATTGAGATCCACACCGAGAGATGAGCTCCTTCGGGGAATGAGGAGATCAATGAAAAAGATGATGCGTACTGGAACTATGGGATTTGTTGATTTCAGGGAGGGGGGAATACCAGGGGTGGAACTGCTGGAACAGGCACATTCATGTTACCAATCTGACCGGGAGCCTCACACGAACACGAATCCTGCCACGAATCCAGACGTAGGTATGCAGGGAGACATCCAGATTCAAGAAGCTACCCCATACGTCTTTTCCAGACCTGCATCCCTCAGCTATGATCATGAGGAGATCGCCCAACTTCTGAAACACAGTGTCGGGATAGGAATCAGTGCAATGATGGACTGGGAGTATTCGGAGCTCGAAAAGATCGCAAAGCAGGTGAAGGCCGCTGGAAAGCTCTTTGCTATGCATGCCTCCGAAACAGTCAGAGAGGATATCGATATGATCCTGGACCTGAAACCTGATATTCTCGTACATCTCACCTCCGCAAGCTCCTCAGACCTTGAACTGGTTGCAGATGAAGCCATTGAAGTGGTGATCTGTCCGAGAACCAATTCTCTCTTCGGATTCCTTCCGGATATTCAACTCATGCTGAAACATGGGATCTCCCTGAGCCTCGGTACAGACAATCTCATGTTCACCGAACCTAACATGTTCCAGGAAATGGAATTTGCCCGGAACCTCCTTCGGAATACTAAGAATTCCAATGATTCAGGGGAAGGAACTAATTATTCCGCAGAGGTTCTGAAAATGTCAGGATACCGCATGAGGAAAGCTTTAAATGTGAAATCCGGTCTTTCGCTGGATACTAAAGCATGTTTCATGGTTCTCCAAAAATCGGGGACTGAACCAGAATCTGCTGCACGATCAATCATTCGCAATGGGAGGATCTCTCTCATAGTGGATGGTAATTCCCAATGGGAGGTAATATGATGGAATCATACAACAGAGTTCTCATTCCCACAGACGGATCAGAAGACGCAACAAACGCAGTACACAAGGGATTGAGTTTGGCAAAGCTCATCAAAGCAAAAGAGGTAATCACTCTCTATGTGAAGGATCTGGCTTTTCTTTACAATTCCCCTGAGGATGACACGATTCTCATGATCAATACCGGACTCCAAAATGAGGGAGAGAATATCCTCGCTCAGGTTGTGGAGGAAGGTAAGAAACTTGGAGTGAAGGTAGAGGCCCTCATTACGGAAGGGCATCCGGCTGATGAGATCCTCAGGGTAGCTCATGAGAGGAACATTGATATCATAGTCATAGGGACGGTTGGACGATCAGGAATTACCCGCCTTCTCATGGGAAGTGTGGCTGAGAAAATCACCCGTCATGCCCCCTGCCCCGTTTTCGTCGTTCGGTACAAATCCGGGGAAGAAGAGGAATGAGATTAATAGGTACGTGAATAAAAGTTAGAAGAAGACAAACAAGTAGAGGATATTGAAAACGGGATGAAGAATCTCAAGGAAATGAGCAGGAAATAAAATAATATGATCAACCGAAACCAATGAAGCGGATTATCTCGTTGTAACTGGAGTGAGCCTTATGAACACATTGAAGGGATTGCGTGTAAAGAGCATCATGACAAATGATGTATGCTACACCGAAGTTCCTGGTCATAGACTGGATGCTCTCAATGTAATGAAGCAGAAGGATATCTCAGGACTACCGGTGGTGGAGAAGGGAACGAAGAAGTTCATTGGAATGATCTCCAGGCATGACATCTATGATAAGCCTGACAAGGAACAGATCGCCATGCTGTATAAAGAGGACGGGGTCCACGTCACTCCGAACACCAACGGAGAGACACTGGTAAAACGATTCCTGGATTCCGGAGAGTACTGGATGCCGGTGCTGGATAGGGGACAACTGGTTGGCATTGTAACTCCGGCCGACCTTCTTCGCCAGATCGAGATTCATGGAAAAGGGAGATCAGTGAAAGAGTTCATGGGCAGGCACAGTTGCATTCCCATCTATCATAAATCCCCAATTTCCGTTGCACTTCATTTCCTCAGGATCACCAGGATCCCGGCATTGCCGGTGATCAATAGCAAGGCGAGACTGATTGGGATCATCTCTGACATGGACGTCTTCCGCATCCTTATTTCTGAAGAAAAGACAGGGAGGGGGATACGTCTCGATGTGGAGGATGACGACTGGACCTGGGAGGGGATCAGGAACTTCAAGCAGATCTATGCCATGCCTGATGTGAAGGTTCCGGACCTGTCTGTGGAGAATGTGATGGTGAAAAATGTAAAATTCCTGTATCCCCATTCCGATGTTGCCGGGGCTGCGAAAACCATGCGTGTCAACAGTATTGGCCAGCTTCCGATATGTGACAGCGATGATGTCCTTGTGGGAATGATCTACAACTATGATCTTCTCCCGGTATTATTACCTTGATCATGGAGAATTGCCATGAGTCCAGCGAACCAACCAACATTCGATCTGGAAGCGGTCATCAAGAGGAGGGGGTTCATCTGGAGGTCCTTCGACATATACGGAGGATCAGCCGGATTCTATGATTACGGACCCCTGGGAACAGCACTCAGGAACAACATCGTTTCTGTCTGGAGAAACTACTTTGTCAATCAGGAAGGATTCGCAGAGATCGATACTCCGAACCTCACACCCCATGAGGTCTTCAAGGCTTCCGGACATCTTGATAAATTCACCGATCTCATTCTGGAGTGTACCACATGCGATGCAAGCTTCAAAGCTGACTCAATGTTCTCCGAATCCTATTCTGAGATCGCACGGGAGATCACCATCGAAGCCCTCCGGCCCGAAGAACTGGAAACCCTGATTCTGGAAAAGGGCGTTGTCTGCCCTGATTGTCAGGGAAACTTCAAAACCCCCTATGAGTTCAATCTCATGTTCAAGACCACGGTGGGACGTGACAGGACTGCCTATCTCCAACCGGAGACCGCCCAGGGGATCTTCGTTAACTTCCAGAACCTGTACGCATTTCATAGGGAGAAACTGCCCTTCGGTGCTGTCCAGCTCGGGAAGGGATTCAGGAATGAGATCTCACCCCGTCAGGGTCTTATTCGTCTTCGTGAATTCAATATGGCTGAAGCCGAGGTATTTATCGATCCCGAGGTGAATGACTATCCGGGATTCGATAACGTGAAGGATCTGGATTTTACACTCCTGGACCAGCATGGTGCATTCCATTATTGCACGACAGAGGAGGCAGTTACGGATGGAATCGTCTGTCACAGGGCTCTTGCCTATTTCATGGGGGTTACCCAACACTTCCTTCTTGACATCGGGGTCGATTCAGAGAAGCTGAGATTCCGGCAGCACCAGAAGGATGAGATGGCCCATTATGCTGAAGACTGTTGGGATGCCGAGATACTCATGGAAATAAACAGCAAGGAAAGCTGGATCGAATGTGTGGGTATCGCCAACAGATCGTGTTTCGACCTTGAACAGCATATGGTGGCAACCGGGTCGGACCTCCGTGCTTACAAACCGTATGCGGAGCCCATCGAACGGGAGGTGGAACGTCTGAAACCAAACCTCTCGGTTATCGGCAGAAACTTTAGACAGGATGCAAAGATAGTCCAGAATCACCTTGCCTCCCTCACCCCCCCCTTCCCGGACAGGCTCGAGATCGATATTAATGGTGAGTTGAAAGAAATCACACCAGACATGTATACTGTGGAAAGGGCAACGGAGAAGATCAATGGAATACGGTTCCTTCCCGCAGTTATCGAACCCTCATTCGGAATCGACAGGATCCTCTACGCACTGCTCCAACACAGTTTCAACGTGGGGAAAGCACGGGATGGGGTGGACAGTGAAAACTACAATCTCCTTCGGCTGAAGAGAAGCGTGGCCCCGGTGAAGGTAGCAATCTTCCCCTTGTTCAATCGTGCGGGAATGACCGATCTGGCGCTTGGGATCAAGGCTTCCCTTAGGGATTCGGGGATCCCAAGTCAGTATGACGAATCGGGGTCGATTGGGAAACGCTACGCACGAATGGATGAGATCGGTACTCCGTACTGTATCACTGTGGACCATCAGAGCCTGGAAGATGGGACGGTGACCATTCGGGACAGGGATTCCACACAACAGCACCGAATTCCCGTGGATTCGATCACAGAAATCGTCGAAGGTCTGCTGTCGGCTCCCTCTGCTGTTGATGCGTTTGGAAGACTATCCGAATAATGTGAAAGTAAGAAAACCGTTGAGGATCGGATCATGACATTTGAGAGGCTTGTCCTTTTTAGCGATGGTGGAAGCAGACGAAGGAAGATATCGTATGCTGCGGCTGCGGCTCTCATTACCGATGGGGAAACGGTGGTGGCGGAAAAAGGATGGTTCCTGGGAGATATCACAAATAATCAGGCTGAGTATTCAGGTCTGCTCCGGGGTATTGACCTGGCCCTGGAACTGGGTACACGGGAGCTGATCTGTATCTCCGATTCCCAGCTCATGATTCGCCAGTTGAACGGTGACTACCGGGTGAAGAACAAAAATCTGAAGCTATTGTTCGAACAGGTGAAAGGCCGTGAAAAGGAGTTCTCTTCTGTTCTGTACATACATGTTCCCCGGGAGCATGAAATGATCCAACGTGCAGATGAACTTGTGAACAAGGTGCTGGATTCGCATATGGGTAAATGAACCGTTGTATTAAGCCGAAACAGCCAGGGGAGGGGGGGTGGGAACGATGCTGGGGGGAGAAGAGGGAAGCATAGGGAATGGGTGCAGAGGGAGGTATATGAGCGTGAATGAGACGAGGAAAGGGAGGAAGAAGAGGAACCTGATAAGGTTGGCGAGCGGGGAGGGGAAGCGGAGTGTGTAAACCAGGGAAACGGAGTTTGTAAACGAGGGAAGCGGAGGACGACGGAAATTGGGAATGGGAATAAAGTGGAATAATGTGTGGGGTGGGTGTTCGTGGAAAAGGGATTTCATCAAATTCTCACGTTGGGAATAAGAACGTTGACGAGTTCGTTCCAGTTGGTGAAATCTCTGGTATCAGTGGGATTGGGTATAGGGATATCATCTAAAGGAGGGGGAAGCTGAACATCCACAAGCCGCCCATCTGAAACTTTTGCCATGCCCACGGTAATGACGAAGGCCTTCTGACTGTCAACCTTGTATGCCGTCACAATGGTCCTCATCTCCTCTCCCTTGGAAAAAGTGGATGTGCCGTTTGCCGCGGTCCCGTTGTAGATAAAATAGATGTAGGTGTAGCCCTGGTGGGTTACATTCTTCCCCTCGATTGGAGGTTCATCCAGGCTGATCCTCTGTTCTTCCGACATCTCCTTGAGGAACTTCTTCATCTGATCGAGCATATCCTCTTCGTCGGGAGTAACCGGGAACTTCATTGTGAGAACAGAGAATACCGCAGGATATCCATTCCCATCCTCCGCATCATCCTCGTACACCCTCACCGTGAGGCTGAACATTCCCATGAGGCCCACAAGGTCCTCGGACTCATTCGTTAACTCTTCCCAGTTCATCTCTCCCTGGGGACCAAGATATTCGTCCGGGAGTTCCGCTCCACTTTCTCCGAAGTATGGCTGGGATACGCTCATGAGCACAAGCAGGATGACGAATGCAACAGTTGGGGGTACCATACGCTTGCGTAACCACATCATGAACGTCTCGGTTCCGCTCATGAACTTCTTTGGGGCTATAGCAACTTTTTCCTGGTAATCGATCCCTTTGAATGTGGAATTGTAAGGAGGGATAGCTGAGGCATATCTTCCGATCCAGATGAGCACACCTCCAAGGATCCCCGGTACATAAGCAAGGGTCAGAAGGTCCTGGGATATCGCATTGAGAAGGCCACCTCCAAGGAGAAGATACCCGACAAGGATAAGCAATTCGGAAATGCTCAATCTTATGAATCCGAGATTCAGGGAGCCCTTTTCCGGACGTTCAAGGAACTTCTGATATTTCCAGACGTTCAATACCGCGGTCAAGATCCTGTACATTGCAAATATCCCGAAGAGATACACGATAAATATGAATCCGGAGGTGTCCTGATCCAGGATCTTTATGAGTTTCATCATGGAAAGGAAGAACGTGGGCAGGATGATTCCTGTTGAGGCACTTCGAACACTCTTCTTCACACCCTTCAGCCCCGGACAGGGTGTAAATTCCTCCATCCAGGCATAGGACTGAAGTTCGTTCTCGGCATCCGGGTTATCCATCCTCCTCTTATGAGCATCGTCGATATCCAGCATATGCCGATGCATTCTGTGCTTTTCTTCCTGCCTGCTCAATGCGAATGTAAGGTTCAGGGCCCGGGCTTTGATCTGGTAACCTGCCCTGTGGAGTGCATAGATGAATTCCCCGCAAGCAATGAGAATAAGGAACCAGAAGAAGGCATCACCAGGGGTGATGGCGAAGGCCCAGAAAAGCGTTATCGCTATTGAAAAAAGCATTTCCTTGTTGATCCAGTCGTCTGAAGGCTTCATTCCCTTGAGGGAGAGGAGTGGGATGTAGAGGAACTTCTTTCCCGCATACAGTCCGGTTCTTTCCTCAAGATAGATTCCCTTGTTGGTGAGGGTGTAGGAATGGGGCTTCCAGTTGCTGAGAGCCAGTGAGTCGACATTCAGGATTTCCTCGTCGCTTGTCCGGAGATGCTTGTCAAACCACTGATATGCCGGAACAATCCTCCGGGGATCCGGATCGAAGATCAATCCCTTGTCTGCCATATCCCGATAGGCGGGATACAGTTTCACTCCATACAGGATCTTATCGATAATCGAGGCAATGAGAAGAACAATTGACAGGAGTATGAGAATTCCCATCCCTTCGTCAAGGATTCGTATTCCGAAATATCCCCCGAAAAAGAGAAGATTGGCTGCTATGAACAGGATCATATATCGTTCGATCTGCATCTTTCCAAGGATGAAGAAACTTCCGTTGGGTCCGGAAAATGGATCATTCGCATGTGCAACCGTTATCCCATCCGAAGGAACGTTGGTGGAAATGTAATCATTCTCATTCACTTCCCACACGGCATCAGGGTCAGAGGTACCATTACTATCCCAGGTGGTATCCTCACCGTCCGCACCCCGCACCCCCCCCGGATTTCGTAAGAGGTTGTCCTCATGGGCGTCGTCCAACTGGTCCTGATCATCACTATCAGGGTGGTATCCACCCTCTCCCCCATCCACCATCATGGCCTTCTGAGGTACGGTAAGGGTACGCTTTGCCGGGAACAGGGAATGAGGTTCGATCTCCTCTCCGGTCTCCCTCTCCTTGATGAGATTCTCCCGGTGCAGGAGAAGGACATTCCTCAAGGCGAATCCCTTTGCCAAAAAGTAGACGCTGAGGGCCGAGGTAAGCCAGCAGACCGCTCTCCACGCATCTGCTGCAGGCATGATGGACAGGAAGAGGATTGCATAGCCGATAATGAAGTACTTCCGGTGATTATAGAATACTCTCTCGATTGCATTTCGCAATTCCGAGGAATCGGATGAACCGGGACGGCTTCTCCGGTCGGCTGGTCCGGAGGGGTCACGATGTTCATTTTTACTGACATCCTTGTTCCAGAAGGATTTCATTGCACCCATCAATCTTGTGATGAATTAAAAGGTTTTCCCGGTTTATGGAAGGGTGTTGAAGGAGAATCCAGGTTTATGGGAGGGGGTGCGAAGGAGATTTTGAATTGTTGGGGAAATGACGACAATATTGTCAGGGATTGTCACGATTGTAAAAAGAGATTTCCAATCTCTTTATATACCAACTACCTGTTTCTTGATTTGTCGGCGGAGAACCGACACATTTGCTCAGGAGCAAGAGGTAACAGAACCTTTTTCTTAGGAGTCGTTCTCCTCATCCTCCATGCCCGCACACCCATCTGTTGCCTCTTGTGAGCAATACCCCCTTCTTCTATTCACTGCATTACTACCGTTAATCCACGGAGTATTTGCATTCTTTTACCTTAGAATCACTGGTCTGTCACCATTTCGCTTTCCTTCTTTTCCTGCATAAATTATATGAACTCCTTCCATGTCCGAAGCCCATGAGCGACAACCTCAGGGAACGGGTCCAGCGGCTCGATGACAATCGCATCCTTATTCCGAAGTTCGGTGACATGTCCGTGGACGGTCTCATCTATGCAAGTGAGAAAATGGCGACCCAACTGAAGAATGAGACTCTGAGCCAGGTGGTCAATGTGGCAACACTCCCCGGGATCCTTGGTCGTTCCATGGCCATGCCCGACATTCACTGGGGGTACGGATTCCCCATTGGCGGAGTTGCGGCAACAGATTACAATGACGGGGTTATCTCACCCGGGGGAGTGGGCTTTGATATCAACTGCGGTGTCCGGCTATTGAGAACAGACCTTACAGTGGATGATGTCAAACCGAAGATCAAGGAGCTCATCAACTCGTTATTTTCCCGGGTGCCCTCGGGTCTGGATTCCAAGGGTCTGATGCCGGTGAGCATTCCCGACCAGGACAAGGTACTGGAGATGGGAGCTCAGTGGGTCGTGGAACAGGGCATGGGCTGGGAGTCCGATCTCCGGCATATGGAAGAAAGGGGAAGGATGGAATTGGCCGACGCAGGCGCTGTGAGTCAGCATGCGAAAAAGCGGGGCCATACACGGCTTGGAAGCCTGGGAGCGGGAAATCACTTCATGGAGGTGCAGGTGGTAGACGAGATCTTCGATACGGAACGCGCAAAAGCGTACGGCATTACGGGTGGGGGGCAGGTGGTGGTAATGATCCATACCGGTTCCCGCAGTCTGGGCCACCAGGTGTGCTCAGATTATCTCAAGGTCATGGAAAAGGGGGTCAGAAAGTACAACATCTCTCTCCCTGACAGGCAGCTAGCATGCGTTCCGGTTCATTCTCCCGAGGGACAGGATTACCTCAAGGGGATGTCGGCTGCTGCCAATTTCGCCTGGGCCAATCGACAGACCATCACCCACCAGGTGAGAAAGGGATTCGAAGAGATCATGGGCAGGAGCGCAGAGGATATGGGAATGGAGCTGGTCTACGATGTCGCCCACAATATCGCCAAGATCGAGGAACATGTAGTGAACGGGAAGAGAAAGAAGGTCGTTGTCCACCGAAAGGGTGCAACCCGTGCCTTCGGACCGGACAACATACAAGTCACAGCAGACTACCGATCAGCAGGTCAGCCGGTGCTGGTTCCCGGGGATATGGGAAGTTCCAGCTTTCTGCTTGCCGGAACCGGGACCGCCATGAACGAGACCTTTGGTTCCACCTGCCATGGTGCGGGGAGGATGATGTCAAGAAAAGAAGCGGTAAGAAGATACATGCATCTCGACATCGCACGGAAGCTCTATCAGGACAGAGGGATCTATGTTCGTGCAAAATCCCCACGGGTTGCCGCCGAGGAGGCCCCCATGGCCTACAAGGACGTGTCAGATGTTGTGGATGTCACTCATGGCGCGGGAATCTCGCTGAAGGTTGCCAGAATGCGGCCGCTGGGAGTGGTCAAGGGATGATCAAAGCGTATACAGGCCAATGCGATGCCACCGAAGAACCGATAACAAACTTAATATTTCACCTCAATTTGTCCATCTCAAAATAGAATACCAGAGGCATAATAATGGTAGATTATGAAAAACGTTGGAACCAGATCACCGATCATCTTGATAAAGAGAACATGGATGCTTTCGTGGTATCCACCCCGGCCAGTGTTCGCTATCTGTGCTGCAGTCATGTTCCCGTTACTCCGATCGTCTCGAGTGTCGTTGTCACCAGGGACGGGATCGTGGCGGGAACAGCACCCTCGCTTGAGGAGTTCAGAGCCGAGAAAGAGGCTTCCCTTCAGGAGTTGAGGATCTTCGCTCCCTACAAGGATATACCCACCTCGGGGGAGAACAATTCCCAGGCTCTGAAGAAACTTCTCGAGGACCTGGGAGTATCTAAATTGTTCAGTGACTCGGATCTCGACCTCAAGAAGTTCACAATTCAGAAAAGCGAGTTCGTCGATGGTCTCCGAACCGTCAAGGATGCCGATGAACTGAAATCAATCAGGGAAGCGATCGACATCACCAAGATCGGGGAGGATGCCCTTCCCGAGATCATCATCCAGGGAAAACGGGAGGGAGATGCTGCTGCCGAGCTGGATCTGCTCCTCAGAAAGAACGGAGCCCAGTGCACCAGCTTCCCCACCATTGTGGCTGCCGGAGAGCATGCCTCATATTCCCATCATGACCCCTCACCCAGGAAGATCGGTCGGGGAGAGGCTGTCATCGTGGATTTCGGAGTGTATTTCGAGGGGTACTGTTCGGATATCACCAGAACGATCATCACCGGACCGAACAAAGAAATGGAGGATATCTATGACCTCGTGGCCAAGGCCCATCGCGATTCGATGAGGATCGTGAAACCCGGGGTGAAGTTCAGGGACATCGATGAGAAATCCCGCATGACCTTCAGAGAACAGAACCAGGCACGGTATTTCGTGCATTCGGTTGGTCATGGAATGGGTCTTGAGGTTCATGAAAACGTCACCGTAAACCCCCCATCCGTGAGCCTGCTCTCGGATAATCAGGCCAAGGTGGGAAACGTGTTCACCGTGGAACCGGGATTGTACTTCCCTGGTAAGGGAGGGGTACGGATAGAGGATGACATCCTGGTGACAGAGGACGGGTACCAGGTGCTCACCCTCTGATCGAGATGAAATAATGATAAGAATAATAATAATAATAATAACAAGAAAGTCGCCTTCGGCGACAACTTCTCTCGTTCAAGGGTCTAATTCAA
>CAZTGJ010000025.1:0-17363 GCA_964613025.1 uncultured Thermoplasmata archaeon
GTTTATACTATAGCTAGTTATAAGTCTCTAATATTTTCTTAGTACCATGCACTCTCTAGTATCATATGATACGTTATTTTATGGTTAATCTAGTATTTACTATTCTTACCTATTGGAACCACACACAGCAGATTCTGCTTTCCCCATGGATTATTCTCAAGGATGCTTTCCTATAAATCGTCAAGGATTCTTTTTACCAGGGGTTCGAACACCAGCCATTTCACTTCGAAGATCCGGGGTATGGAAAGGAGGATGGTGGTGGGCTCGCCTCTGAGAATGTCGTTCTTCGAGCAGAAGCTTACGAAATCATTATGCAGCACCTTGAACTCCTCGAAATCCCTGAAAGCGGTGATCATGATACTCTCCGGATCCCTGGCAATATTAAAGAGGGGGGTACGGAAGGTGGAGATGTTCCTGACGCATTTGAGACGAACGGGCAGGGGTTCAAGAGGATTGAACTTGGAGTGAGTCATGGCAAGGATATTGAATCCCAGTCGCTCCAGGCTCACGATCCTGCGCTTCGTGATAAGCTTCTCGTCGAGGAATCGCGACTTCATCCTGGCAAAAACCTGGCGAGAGCATCCGATCTTTTTGCTGAGGAGAGAGTCTGACATCTCCGGATATCGTACCAGTCCGAGAAACACACGCTTTTCAAGATTGGACATCTCGGGTTTTTTTACCTGGCACTTTGCCTTCGAAGGGAATGATGCATCCCCGAACTGGAGACTTTCGTGCTTCAGATCGAATATCCGTTTGAGAAGGGGAGCAAAATCAAAGAAGCTGAAGATGGAGGTGACCTCGAAGGGGAAGAGCACGTAATGGATATCCTCGAGAAAATCATTCTCTTCATAAAGCTGGACAATAAGATCGGAGACCTTCACGTGATCGGCGATGTTTTTTGAAACGGAGAGGAGAACAGCCTGATTTGATTCACTCACAATAGTGAAGATCTCATTGGCATTGAGAAGATGTTCCCTGGTGATCGCCAGCCGGTCATCAGTTTTTGTTTTCCGATTCAGTGTGACATACCACACAACCAGGAGTTCGCACCCGAGATGCTGGAATACCGGGATATAGGCAGAATAAAAATATCCCTCCTTGCGCAACTTTTTCTTGATGGTTGAATAGGTTGACTGCTTCATCTCGATCGCCGTGTAGATCTCCCTGTCAGAAAGTTTTGGATATCTGACAAGATGGTACAGCACCTGTTGCTCGTTTTTGGATAGTTCGCCAACTGTTGTAGATTTCATGTCAATTCCCTGCCCTGTGTCGAGTTATGTTATCATGGGTCTGATTGTCATGCACACACGCAGACCTCTTACCGCACCCTTACTGATCATTACATGGTTTCCCTATTATCAATTCTTATATTGATTTATAGATGAACTGTTGCATATTTTTTAATTTTTTATGTCATTGTCTATTGATAATATTAATCTCGTGATTTTCCATACACCTGAACTCAATTAAAAATGTTGCGGCCTATTTTGGGATATGCACTGTGATCGATTTTCGGCTTCTCATTGTCATACCCCTCCCTCGCCCCCCTCCCCTCCACCTAGTATTCTGATGGTTCAATGATTGTTCTTTCACCTAGCCTTTCATCTGCGGTACAAATATCATTCATTCCAAAATATTCTCAATCGAACTGCAACAATATTCAGAGCAACCCATTATCAACCCACCCCCACCCCACACAATTCATCATTTTCTCAATAATGGATCGCCCGTTGAAAAAATAATCGGATAATTGCTCTAAATTATGATATCATTGCCGAATCCTATGAAAAATAGTAGAGAAATAATCAATTGTATTTTTTAAACAAATTTTGATAAATTGTAAAGAAACCAACAATTAATCTTGTCAAATATCGCAATAATTCAACTTATCACTCGAAATATTTAACTACGATTGCGGCAATTCCCCATGCATAGAATATCAAAATATCGGGTGAGACCCATGAATGATGAAAAATCGCACAGCTGTGAAATGAATGAGCCCCAGATGGTCACCATCTCAGGCACGCAGATCGATCTTGCACACATCAAGCAGATCCTTCTATCTCATGAAGCCGTTCAGGAAAGCACTATTACCATTCTCCCGGGGGGGGGTGAGGATTCCCTCCTTCAGGCAGATGTAGTTCTGAACAAAGACCATTCACCTTCAAACGAGCTCAAGCTCGAACTTGCCTGGCACGTAGGTATTGAAAGCGGCCTTTTCTCCGTATTCAAGGATATCAGATTCTGTACCACTCCGGACTGCGAAATTATGGGACTGGTTGAGCCACGACATACCTCAGGCATCGTTCACATATCCGGACATGGAATCAATACGGTCGAGGTGGAGGATGCCCTCATGGCTTTCAATGGTGTGGCGCATGCAAGGGTTATTGGCGTTCCGGACAAACGGAAAGGGGAATTACTCAAAGCATTCATTACACTCAAACAGGGGATCATTCCCTCGAACGACCTGAAGACAGAGCTGGCGTGGCATGTACGGATCGGGACCCATCCACAGATCGTGTTCAAAGAGATCGTGTTCGGAGATTTCGGACACCCCGAGGAACCAACAGTATCTGAATCCCTGGGAGGTACAGAAGTTGAAGGATCACCACATCAACTGGTATCGGATCAGGACTCTGATGGCATGGTCATCGTGGATGAAGTAAAAGAGGACGGGAATGTCATTCACATCTCCAGCCACAAGATCTCCACCAATGAGATCACCAGATCCCTTCTTGACCATCCCTATGTTTCCGATGCAGCCGTGGTCACGATACCCAACGACAAGAGGGGAGAGACCATGAAGGCATTTGTAAAGCTCATGGAGGGTGTGGCACCCAGTAATGATCTCAAACTCGAACTTGCATGGCATGTCATGACCGATCTGAAACCGATATCTGTTTTCAAGAGCATTGATATGGAATCCTCTATGCCTGAAGCCACAATCGGGACCAGTGAAATCTCAATTGAAGCCAGCATAGAGCATGGCATCAAGGAGAATATCGGGGGACTCGGCCAAACTGAGGATCTCAGCAGAACGGTAGAGACCATTCTTGCCGCTCATGGGTCCGTATCCGAGGCCATCGTGATCGCGGTCAAGGATCAGGTCCATGGCCAGGCGCTTCAGGCGTTCGTCACCCTCAACAAGGGCTTCCAACCCACGGAAGGCCTCATGGAGGAGCTTGCATGGCATGCCAGGACCGAAATCGGTCCATCGGTAGTGTTCAAATCTATCAAGTTCAGACGGTTCTTCCCGGTCACCAAGTCCAGGGAGACTCTGGAATCCCTACTCAAAGCCGATGCAATGGAAATACCCACCATGATGTCCATCACAATTGCGGACTGAGATGAACTTTGATCCGAAGACTAATGAGGTTTTGGGAATACCGCAGGACGACGAGGCGTTGGAAACCCTTCTCATATCCTAATTTCAAAGTCTATGTCGAATATCATGTGAGGGAAACCGGATGATACGGTCTCGATTAACGATCAATCGACAACCCACCGGCAAGGTTCAAATAATACTTCTGAAACCATCTATGAACCATTCGATTATCATGGATGTGAACCATTGAACCATGAAAAAAACCCAATGAACCATAAATGTGATTCAGGGAAATATTCCATACCGTATGGAAAGGGAACAGTATATGTGAACATCGACCACGATGTTCAGATTCTTGAGCCGAACACATTCGAGCTTGAGGACGCTTCGGACCTCATAAAACGGGCCTTGGATAACCCCATAGGGACAGAACGGTTTCAGGATTTCGCCCGATACGAGAAAAGCCTCCTTGTGGTTGTAAACGATGGCACAAGGCCCACTCCAACAGCCAGGATCCTCCAGGAACTTGCACCGGTCCTCACCAATCATCCGGATCTGAAATTCATCATAGCCACAGGAGCACACCGTGCACCCACCGACGAGGAATACCACCTTATCTTCGGTGACCTTTTTGAAGTATTCCGCCATAGGATCTATGCACATGATGCCCGAAAGGACGAAGACATGATCTATCTCGGGACCTCCACGAACGGGACTGAGATGTATGTGAACAGGATGCTCACGGAAGCTGACAACATCCTTGTGATCGGCAGCGTCGAACCTCATTACTTCGGGGGGTATACCGGAGGAAGGAAGTCCTTTTTACCAGGGGTGGCATCCTACAAAACAATCGAGATGAACCACAAGCTCGCTCTATCCAACCGGGCCCGCTCCCTTGCGCTGGACGGGAATCCGGTACATGAGGACATGGTGGATGCCCTTGAAAATCTCAAGAGCATGAATGTGTTCTCGATCCAGACGGTACTCACCGGAGACCACAAAATATTCGATGTGACTGCCGGAGACCTCCACAAATCATTCTATGCAGCTATTGAATCAGCGAACAAGATCTTCTGTGTACCTCTTGACGACAGGGTGAATATTGTCATCACCGCAGCTCCCTACCCCATGGATGTGGACCTCTACCAATCCCAGAAAGCAATTGACAATGCAAAGTTCGCATTATCGAACAAAGGGGTTCTGATCTTCGTTTCCCGGTGCAGTGACGGGATCGGTGGAAAGACCTTCTTCGATCTCCTGTCAAATGCCGCTACCTGCCAGGAAGTGCTTTACAAGATCAACAAGGATTACAAGCTTGGCTACCACAAGGCCGCGAAGCTTGCCCAGATCGGGGTGTGGGCACGGATGATGGGGGTAACAGATCTTCCGGATGACCTCCTGACCGCTATCAACATGGAACCCATGCCCGACATTCAAACCGCAGTTGAAAAGGCAATTCAACATATTCAATCGCAGGGAAAGGAACCCCGATTCCTCATCCTGCCGAGCGGAAGCCTCACCGTACCCTATCTCAAGGAACCCCATCTCCCCGAGGGGTGGATGAAAGTGAGGAGTGACGTGAATATCGAAGAAATGTGTGAAGTTCTCGATGTAGTGTTTGAATAATGGAAATTAGTATTACCGATAATTATTTTAACAGTAACGAATGTGAAAAACAGACTTCCTGGTATTTCGGAGCAACCCGAACAGAACACCAGGATATTCATTTTCCGGGCCGAACGGAAATCTCGCGAACCTCAGGAATTGATCATATGAAAATCATAACCGCACAAACGATCCCGATCCATTTTTCAAAAGACTTTCATTGGGTGATCCCATGACCATAGACCTTGAACATCTAACTTCTATCGTAGGCGAACAGAACATAACCAGTGATATGGCCGATCTCTATGTATATGCTTCCGATGCGTCGGTGCATCAGTCCCTTCCCTCGGTGGTGATACGACCGGAAAGCATATCCCATGTGCAGGACATTCTAAGGTATGCCAATGAACATCTGATCCCGGTGACCCCACGGGGTGCCGGTTCGGGCATGTCCGGACATTCGGTTCCCATAGACGGTGGAATTGTGCTTGATATGAAAGGGATGAACAGGATAATACAGATCAGTCCTGCCGACTCCATCTGCAGGGTTGAACCGGGAGTAGTGAACGATGTGCTCAATGATGCCCTGAAAAAGCACGGTCTCTTCTTCCCGCCCACCCCTTCCTCCGGGAACATCTGCACCATCGGGGGAATGATCGGAACCAATGCATCCGGCAACCGGGCAGTGAAATACGGTGCAACACGGGATTCCGTTCTCGGAATGAAGGTCGTGCTTGCCAGCGGTGATCTGGTGACCCTGGGGGTTTCCACAAGGGTTGCCTCTTCCGGTTACCAACTGGAGCGTCTCATGGTAAGCTCGGAAGGAACACTGGGAGTCATCGTCGAGGCTACCCTCCTCCTTGCCCCCATACCGAAGTTCAGGGCAATAGGGATCGCACATTTCGATGAGCTGAAGGATGCCGGTACTACCATTTCCTCGATTATTGCCGCGGGGATCAAACCCTCCATGCTGGAACTCATGGACAAGGTAGCGATCACCGCCGTGAACAGAGCTCTGGACATGGGACTCCCCGATGTCGCCGCCATTGTGATATTCGAGGCAAACGGGATGGTTCAGGAAGCTGTTGACGATGACATCAGGAACATCAGAAGTATCTGCGAACAGAACAACGGAAAGGATATCGAAGTGAGTGATGACCCTAAGGTCATGGCACGTATCTACGCGGGAAGAAAGAAGCTCTTTCCCTCCCTCTCACGGTATGGGGAAGGACTGGTTTCCACCTCTCTTGCGGATGACATGGCTGTTCCGGTCTCACGCATTGCGGACTGTGTTCAGAAGATCCATGAGATCGCAGAGCAAAACAATATCATCATGAGCGCCTACGGACACTGCGGCCAGGGGCTCATACATACCAAGATCCTTATGGACCCGTCACGCAAGGACCAGTGGGACGGAGCAAAAAGAGCGGTGGACGAAGTGTACCGGTACGTACGTGAAATCGGAGGGACCACCTCCGGAGAACATGGTATCGCCCTTTCCAAGGCTCCGGCGTGGAAGGAAGAGAAAAAAGATTCGCTTGAACTCATGAGAACGATCAAGAAAGCTCTTGATCCCAACAACATCCTCAACCCACACAAGCTGATGGATGCACCGGACGACTGGACCACGGCAACGCCGTTACGATATCAGGTGAGGGAGGGATGAGCATGGAAGCAGCACACCTGGATAAACTCAGACAGGAAATGTATACCTGCATACGATGCGCATACTGCTTCGAACAGTGCCCGGTGATCCGGGAAACCCGGTGGGATACCGACGGGGCACGGGGGAAGGTCATCCTTTCCTACGGGCTTCTGTCCGGTGAACTGGAGCCATCTCAGTCCGTAGCTGACAATATCTTCCGATGCACCCTCTGCAGGGATTGTCTTGAACGCTGTCCCTCCAAAGTCCAGATCCTTGATATTATCTCCTCGGCGCGGGCTGATCTCGTTGAGGCAGGGTTTGCCACGGATACCCACAAACGGGTGATCGGGAATATAGAAGCCACGGGAAACATCTATGGTGACGATGAGGCAGTTCCCCTTGACCGGGAGGGGGAAATACCCCTCTACATTGGGTGTCAGTACTCTTCACGACCGAACAAGACGAAGAAGTTCATCAAGATCCTGGACAAGCTCGGGATCGATGTAACGGTATCGAAGGAACTATGCTGCGGATTCCCCATGGAAACCCTGGGATTCCGGAAGGAGTTTGAGGAACACAAGGTTGCATTCCGAAAAGCCTTCGATGCCAAGGAGGCTATTGCACTCTGTCCGACCTGTACGATGTTCCTGAAAGAAGGATATGGGATAGAGACCAAACACATCCTTCAGGTGATCCTGGACAGGCTCCCGGAGGCGAACCTCGGTACGAAGGTGACCTTCCATGACTCCTGTGATTTTTCCCGCGGGCTCAAGATCATCGAAGAACCCAGACAGGTGATCAGAAAGCTGGGACTTGAGCTTGTCGAAATGAAGAACTGCAAAGAGAATTCCAGTTGCTGCGGCGGGGGCGGGGGGATCCTCATGAGCGACGCGCCACTGTCGGACAGAATAGCCATACACAGGATACACGAGGCATTGGAAACCGGTGCCGAGATCCTTATCACTTCATGTCCAACCTGTGAGACCGTACTCAAGAAGGCTGCAAAGACCGTAGCCCAGGAAGAGGGATCATCGATCGCGGTACGGAACATCGAGGATCTCATCTGGAAAGGACTAAAATAGGATTTGGAAATTCAGGGAAGCACCTTCCATCATTCTTTGTAATTATGATACTGAACTTATGATACTGAATTGACGAAAAAAAAACAATATGGTATAGTGAAAAAGATACCCTATACAAACATAATCGATACAACGATCATCATGGAGGCGGAAAAATGATCAGAACCGATGAACTTGATCCGAATTTTAAACACGAGGTCGCCAGGGAACTGGGAGGCCAGAATATCATGCGGTGCTTCTCCTGTGGAACCTGCACTGCCGGTTGCCCGGTACGGGCCATCGATGCAAAATACAACCCACGAAAGATCATCCACATGGTGATCCTCGGTATGAGGGACCGTGTGCTGAAGAGTGATTTCATCTGGCTCTGCTCAACCTGTTACACCTGCTATGACCGGTGCCCCCAGGGAGTGCACCTTACGGACATCATGACCGCGATCAAGAACATCGCAGTGAAGGAAGGATATATCCATCCGGCATTCAGGGAACAAGCACGCCTCATAGGAACCTTTGGCAGGTTATACGAGGTGGAGGACTTTGACAACAAGAAACGGGGAAAAATGGGGCTGCCTCCGGTCAAGAAGGAATTCCCTGAGATCACTGTCCTGGTCAAGGATACAAAAGTAGAGGAGATGGTAGAATGAAGTATTCACTCTTTCTCGGATGCACAATCCCAGTCCGGGCTCAGCATTACGAGCTCTCGGCACGCAAGGTGGCGGAAAAGCTCGG
This sequence comes from uncultured Thermoplasmata archaeon, assembly GCA_964613025.1. Taxonomy (GTDB): domain Archaea; phylum Thermoplasmatota; class DAOVMN01; order DAOVMN01; family DAOVMN01; genus CAZTGJ01. The sequence continues at coordinate 8,390 of CAZTGJ010000025.1, forward strand.
AATCGAGTTCGTGGACCTGGAGGATTTTTCATGCTGCGGCTATCCGTTGAAGTCAACCGATTCCTTTACCACCCTTCTTCTTGCGGCAAAGAACCTTGCAGTCGCCGGAAAACATGGGCATGATGTATGCACTCTGTGCAATTCCTGTACCGGTACGATGATGGAAGTGAACAAGGAGCTCACCGAGGATGAGGACCTGAAAAACAGGGTGAACACAGAGCTTGCCAAGATCGACTTGGAGTTCAAACCGGGGGTAAACGTTCGCCACTTCAGCAGGATCCTGCACGAGGACATCGGATTGGAAAACATCAGGAAGAAGGTTCTCAGGAGCCTTGAAGGGTTCAAATTTTCAGCTCATTACGGATGTCATTATTCCCGTCCAAAACACATTCACGAGGGATTCGACGATCCTGAGAATCCTACTTCATTGGAGGAACTGATCGAAACAACTGGTGCATCGGCAGTGGATTACCAGACTAAGCTGGATTGCTGCGGAGGAGCGATTCTCGGTGTGGAGGAGGAACTAGCCCTGAAGATGAGCAACAAGAAACTGAGTGAGCTAAAAACCAAGGAGATCGATGCCCTGATAACAGGATGTCCTTTCTGCACGGTCATGTATGACGACAATCAACGGAAGATCGAATCCGCCTTTGAGAAGGATTACAAGATTCCGGTCATCTTCTTCACCCAGATTCTGGGGCTTGCCTTCGGGATGGATCGGAAGGAACTGGGCTTCAGGCTCAATAAAGTGAAACCAAAGGAACTCCTGAAAAAGATCGAGGGAGAGGAATGATCGGGGAGTCCGTTAAGAATAGTACTGCTCAGGATACGATCGGTGCGGTATTGGTGGTGGGAGGGGGAATTGGAGGTATCCAGGCTTCTTTGGATCTTGCGGACAATGGATATAAGGTCTACCTCGTGGAGGAGAAACCGGCTATCGGAGGAGTCATGGCACAACTGGACAAGACCTTTCCAACCAACGACTGCTCGCTGTGTATCCTCTCACCAAAACTAGTGGATATCGGACGGCATCCCAATGTCACATTGCTTACCAACTCAGAGGTAGCGAACATAAGCGGCTCGGCAGGTAATTTTTCGGTTAGCGTGAATCAGAAAGCCCGGTATGTTACGGACGACTGTGTCGGATGTGCATTGTGCACGGAAGCATGCGTCATGGCAGGACGGTTCACCAACGAATTCGATGAGAATTTGAAAAAACGTGGCGCCATCTATATTCCCTACCCCCAGGCAGTTCCCCTCCGGTATGTTGTTGATAGCAATGACTGTCTCTACCTGAAATACGGTAAATGCTCACAGAAATGTATGTCGGTATGCGGTGCACATGCCATAGATTTCGATCAGAAAGACACTATAATTGATCTCAACGTGGGGGCTGTGATCATGGCTCCGGGATACAAGGTCTTCAATGCGGAAAATATCAAGGAATACGGGTACGGGAGATTCAGGAATGTCCTCACTTCACTTGAATTCGAACGGGTCCTTTCCGCATCCGGCCCCTCCCAGGGCCATATCCTCAGACCCTCCGACGAAAAGGAACCCGGGAAGGTTGCCTGGATCCAGTGTGTCGGTTCACGTGACAGTACCTGCGGCAACAATTACTGCTCTTCGGTCTGCTGCACGTATGCCATCAAAGAGGCGATCATAGCCAAGGAACACCTTTCGTCAATAGAACCTACCATCTTCTTCATGGATATGCGCACTCATGGAAAGGACTTCGAAGCATACTACAACAAGGCAAAGGACCACCATGAGATTCGGTTCATCCGCTGCAGGATCTCGGATATCCAGGAGGATCCGGAAACTAAGAATCTTCTTGTTCGGTTCGAAAGCGAAGATGGAGAATTTTCGGTCGAGGAGTATGACCTCGTTGTACTTTCTGTTGGTTTCGAGCCAGGTGAAAAAATCAGAGAGCTGGCCGAGAAAACAGGGATCCGTCTCAACAATTTCGGATTCAGTCAGGGTGAAGAATTCTCTCCAATGGATACCACGGTTCCCGGGATATTCGCCTGCGGCGCGTTCTCCGGCCCCAAGGATATTCCCGAAACGGTAATGGAAGCATCAGGAGCAGCGGCCAGGGCGGGAGGGGTCATCGCATCCCAACGAAACACCCTGGTGGAAAAGAAGACCTCTGTCCCTGAAACGGAGGTTACCGGAAAGGAACCACGGATCGGTGTATTTGTTTGCCACTGCGGCATCAATATCGGCGCCTACGTGGACGTTCCGTCTGTGGTCGAATATGCCAGGGACCTCCCAAATGTTGTCTTTTCTGATGACAACCTCTATACCTGCTCATCGGATGCCCAGCGCATCATTGTTGATACGATCAAAGAGCACGATCTGAACAGAGTGATCGTTGCGTCATGCACACCCCGGACACATGAACCCCTCTTCCAGGAGACCATCAGGGAAGCAGGCCTCAATGCACATCTCTTCGAAATGGCCAACATCCGTGACCAATGCTCCTGGGTTCATATGCATCAGAAAGAGGAGGCAACAGAAAAGTCCAAAGACCTGGTCAGGATGGCAGTGGCAAAAGCGGGATTCATGGAACCCCTTCCCGAGATTTCCCTGCCCGTGATCCAGACCGGTCTGGTCATCGGAGGCGGACTATCCGGAATGACTGCAGCTCTATCATTGGCAGACCAGGGATTTCCCGTGCACATCATTGAACGGGAGTCGGAACTGGGGGGAAACCTGAGAAATATCCACTACACGTTTGAAAACAGGAATGTGAAGGAGAAGCTCAAGGACCTGGTCGAACAGATCATGGGACATTCCCTTATAACGACCTACACACGATCGACTATCTCGGAGCTCCAGGGTTTCGTGGGAAACTATCATTCCACTATTCACACACAGGATGGAAACCAGCCTGGGAACCAAGATAAGACTATTGAGATCGATCACGGCATCATCATCGTGGCAACAGGCGCTGAAGAATTCAAGCCCAATGAATATCTCTACGGGGAAGACCCTCGGGTGATGACCCAGCTTGAACTTGAAAAAACAATCTCGGACAGGAATGAGAGTCCGGGAAAAACGGTGGTCATGATACAGTGTGTCGGATCCCGGGATGAGAACCATCAGTGGTGCAGCAGGGTATGCTGCTCTGATGCTGTGAAGAATGCCATCAGGCTCAAGGAGCTGGACCCCGAGACCCAGGTGTATATCCTCTATCGGGACATGCGTACCTATGGGTTCAGGGAGATCCAGTTTGAAAAAGCCAGGGAGATGGGAGTCATCTTTCTGCGATTCGATCTGGAGAATAAACCTGCAGTTGCCAAAGGAGAGAATTCACTTCTCATCACGACCCGGGACCATCTCCTGGGAGAAGAGCTGGAAATAGCTGCGGATACACTCGTGCTGAGTCCCGCCATCGTCCCCAGGGAGGACAACCTGGAGCTGGCGAAGCTCCTGAAGGTGCCGCTCAATGCTAACGGATTCTTCCTGGAGGCCCATGTGAAGCTCCGGCCGGTGGATTTCGCAACCGAGGGAATCTTCCTTGCCGGGATGGCACACTCACCAAAAGCCATTGACGAATCGATTTCACAATCGTATGCTGCCGCTTCCCGCGCGATAACCCTGCTGGCAAAGGGTGAGGTAAGTGTGGAACCCACCATTGCCAAGATCGATGAGGAGAAGTGCATCGGATGCGGCCTCTGCGTCACCATATGCCCCTACCGTGCCAATGAGCTGAAGCTCAAGGAAGGAGGACGAAAGGCAGTGGTCATTGCAGCATCATGCAAGGGATGCGGAACCTGTGCGGCAAGTTGTCCCCAGGTTGCAATAACCATGCAGCATTTCACGGATCAGGAGATTACCGCCCAGATAGAGGCATTCCTTCAGGAGGGGACCGCATGAGCATCCGGGAAAATGGAGAGGAAGATTGTGTCCATGGGGGCGAAAGTGGGGAGTGCTGTCAGAGTGAGAATGGCAATGAAGAGGGCTCCGCTCTGAAGAAAGCCGGCAATACGAAGATCCTGGGATTCCTGTGCAACTGGTGTGCCTACGCCGGAGCCGACCTCGCCGGGGTCTCACGGGTCCAGTATCCTCCTGACATGAGAGTGATCAGGGTCATGTGCTCGGGTCGTGTGGATCCGATCCTTATCCTCAGGGCCTTCAGGGAGGGGAGCGACGGAGTGGCTGTCCTCGGATGCCATCCCGGAGACTGTCATTATCAGTCGGGAAATTATCAGGCGGAACGAAAGATCAGAATGACACTTCACGTACTGGAAAAGATCGGTGTCGATCCGAAAAGACTCTACCTCGACTGGGTCTCGGCTGCCGAGGGAACCAGATTCGGAGAGGTTGTTACCGATTTCATCGATCGGATCCATGCCCTGGGACCCATTGATCGATCCGGTGATTTCCTGACGAGAATATCACTGGGAGAAGAGATCATCGCGAGCGAGAGGATCAGGTGGCTCGTGGGAAAGGAATTCGAACTCAATCAACAAGGGAACGTCTACCAGGAAAAACTGGATCAGGAAAAACTGGTGGAGGTCCTCCGGAATAATATTGATCAGGAATATGATAGGGAACGGATCCGGGTTGCCATCGAGGAGAATCCCAGGACAGTGAAGGATATCGCACACGGACTCGATATGCAGACATCCAGAGTGTTCCGCTATCTCACAGACATGGAGAATGATGGACTTGTTATTCTCACCGAATTTCAGGGGAATACACCGTTTTATCTCAGAAAAAAGATCATTTCGGACGAGGGGGGGGAATAACGTGGACGAAAATAGTATCGTGAATGGCGATACCATCGGGAAAGAGGATACCACCGATGAGCATCATGGGGGGAAAGAGGATATTGTGGGTGCCGTCCTTGTGGTTGGAGGAGGGATCGCCGGCATGCAGTCCTCTCTGGATCTGGCAAATGCGGATTTCAAGGTCTACCTATTGGACACATCCCCTGCAATCGGCGGGACCATGGCCCAGCTTGACAAGACCTTTCCCACCAATGACTGCTCCATGTGCATCATGTCGCCCAAACTTGTGGATGTGGCACGCCATCACAATATCGAACTTCTCACCTATTCCGATCTTGAAAAGGTGGAGGGGGAGGCCGGGAACTTCCAGGTCACGGTGAAGAAGAAGGCCCGGTATGTGGACCTTGACAAGTGCACCGGGTGCGGATTGTGTGCCAAGGAATGTCCAATCGAAGCCATATCACAATTCAACGAAGGGCTCTCTTCCAGAAAGAGCATCTATGTAAAATACCCGCAGGCGGTACCTCTGGTATTCACCATCGACAGGGATATGTGCATCGGGTGCGGACTGTGTGAGAACCTCTGCCTGGCCGATGCCATACAGTACGACAGTGTGGAAACCACCGAGATCCTGAATGTTGGCTCCATCATCGTGTGTCCCGGATTCGAGGAGTTCGATCCCACCAGGAAGAGCGAGTACGGGTACGGACGGTTTCCCAACGTGGTCACCAGTATCGAATTCGAGAGGATCCTGTCCGCATCAGGACCATTCAAGGGCCATGTCCAGAGACCGTCGGACGGTGACATACCCACCAAGGTAGGATGGATCCAGTGCGTGGGTTCCCGGGACAATGATGTGGGGAATAACTTCTGTTCCTCGGTATGCTGTACCTACTCCATCAAGGAGGCGGTCATTGCCAAGGAGCATGTGAACACTATCGAACCAACCATCTTCTTCATGGACATGCGCACCTACGGAAAAGGATTCGAACAGTACTATCAACGGGCCAAGACCGACTACGGAGTCCGCTTTGTCCGGTGCAGGGTCTCGGAGATCCAAGAGGACCCGGAGACCAACAATCTGCTCATCCGGTACGAGACGGAACAGGGAGAACTCATTGTGGAAGAATTCGAACTCGTGGTCCTCTCCGTGGGCTTCGAACCTAAGGGTGACATGGATAATCTTGCCCGAAGATTGGGGATCGACCTCAACAAGTTCGGGTTCTGTGAAACGAAGTCTCTGGCACCCATGGATACCAGCAGAGAAGGAGTCTTTGTCTGCGGTGCCTTCTCGGGACCGAAGGATATCCCGGAAACGGTCATAGAAGCATCCGGAGCTGCTGCAAAGGCAGGCGGTCTTATCGCATCCCAGCGTGCCCAGATGATCGACCATCAGGAACTGCCCGATGAGATCGACGTGAGCGGCCAGGAACCGAGGATCGGCGTCTTCGTGTGTCACTGCGGCATCAACATCGGCGGATACCTTGATGTCCCCACTGTGATGGAGTATGCAAAGACCCTTCCCTATGTTGTCTATGCCGAACACAATCTCTACACCTGCTCCCAGGATACCCAGATGAACATTGTGGAAGTGATCAAGGAACAGGGATTGAACCGGGTCATCGTGGCTTCCTGCACTCCTCGGACCCATGAACCCCTCTTTCAGGAAACCATCAGGGAAGCGGGGCTGAATCCGCACCTCTTCGAGATGGCCAACATCCGTGATCAATGCTCCTGGGTTCACATGAACCTCCGGGAAGCCGCTACCGACAAGGCAAGGGATCTTGTACGGATCGCTGTTGCCAAAGCCTACCTGAGAGAGCCACTCCCAGTGATCGCCCTCCCCGTGGTCCAGAAGGCTCTGGTCATCGGGGGAGGACTGGCAGGAATGGTCTCGGCTCTTTCCATTGCCGATCAGGGATATCCTGTCTACCTTATCGAAAAGGAAACCGAACTGGGAGGAAACCTGAGAAGGATCCACTTTCTTCTGGGTAAAGAGAATGCTCAGGAATATCTCACTCATATCCTGGAAAAGGTCAGGGACCACAAAAATATCACGACAATGAAGGGAACGACCATTGAGAGCATTCAGGGAAATATCGGGAATTTCACCACCATGGTCCGAAGTGATTCCAGTGCTCTGGAAGGTAATCTACCTCAAACGACCGAAAAAACGGGAATAACCGAAGTGACGGAATCGAGCACGTTGACCGAAATGACCACTCTTGAACATGGGGTTGTCATCGTGGCCACCGGCGCAGAAGAATACCAGCCCAACGAGTATCTCTATGGTGAGGATGATCGCGTCGTGACACAACTGGAACTTGAGGAGCGATTTGCTTCGGCCAATGGCAATGGAAGTGGAGGTGGAAAAGAAACCGACGATGGAATCCATGGAAAGACCGTGGGCATGATCCAGTGCGTCGGCTCACGGAACGATGAACATCCTTACTGCAGCAGGGTGTGCTGTGCTGATGCCGTGAAGAATGCCATCAAGCTCAAGGAAATGGACCCCGAGAATCAGGTGTTCATACTCTACCGCGACATGCGGACCTATGGATTTAATGAGACCTATTACGAGCAGGCCAGGGAATTGGGAGTCCAGTTCATCAGGTACGATCTCGAACGAAAACCCGAGGTTGCGAAAAGTAAAGTGAAAGGAACAGGTGTGGGGAAAGAAGGAACTGGGCGGAAGGAAGAGAATGAGGGAAGCATGGAGATAACGGTGCGCGACCTCCTCCTGGGAGAGGACCTTATGATCCTCACCGACCTGCTGGTGCTGAGCTCCGGAATCGTTGCTCCCCCGGAGAACGAAGAACTGGGAAAGCAGCTAAAAGTACCATTGAATCAGGATGGGTTCTTCCTGGAGGCCCATGTGAAGCTCCGCCCCGTGGATTTCTCCACCGAGGGTGTGTTCCTTGCAGGATTGGCACATTCTCCCAAGGCAGTCAGCGAAACCATATCCCAGGCAAGCGCCGCAGCAGCACGGGCATGTACGGTCCTGGCGAAGGATACGCTTGAATCCGAACCCCTGATTTCCGAGGTCAACCAGCTCCTGTGCGCAGGATGCGGGCTGTGTGTGGAGGCGTGTCCCTATTCGGCAATCGAACTTGTGGAATGCAAGGCCGATGTGAATTCTGCCCTGTGCAAGGGATGTGGTTTATGTTCTGCCACCTGTCGATCCGGGGCAATTCAGCAGAAGGGATTCAAGGATCAACAACTGCTATCCATGATCAAAGGGTGTTTATCCGAACTATTCTGAAACGAGTGCTGCTTCTTCTCTGCCTACTCCTCCTGGAGTTTCTTCCTCTACCCAGCCTCAACCGAATCCATATCCCGATGCCATATTGGCTCTGCTTCCCCCACCCCCCCCCACCTTATCCTACTCCTGTTAACTGTTTAAGAATATATATTATCACGACACGGCGACGAAATAAACCACACAACGAACGGAGACCGATTCAAACAACAATACGAGGCACAGGGAGGATCGGGGGAGCACAAATACGACGACGAGGAAACGGATTATCGCGGAAACTACGGGAACACAGATGCCGCGGATTTGGCGGATTACGCAGATACGATAAAAGGTGGTATTGTGTGCTTGGAATGATACTCTTCTTTCCTCCCCCCCACTTCCCCTCCCTTTTTTTGTAGTATGGTTGGTTCGATTTACTCTCGCAAAGATGCAAAGGAGGGATTTGCTGGCCTCTGGAAAAGCTGGTATTGTGTGCTTGGAAGGGAGGCGAGGGGATCCTTGGGAGGGGCACGGAGCTGGAGGCGACGGGGGATTTGATCATCACAGGTGGGAGTGGATTTGCACGGATGCGATCACAACGACTACGACAGAGAACGCGGATGATGCAGATTAATGCGGATTTCGCGGATTTATTTCCTGTTGGGATTGCATGCTTGAAGGAAGCGAGGTAATCTTAGAGAGAAGGGCACAGAGCCGTCAGGCGATGGGGGAAGATGTTTACATATTCTACGGTCAATACAATTATTGGCTCCCCCTGCCCTCCGCCCCCCTTCTTGGAGAATGGACGGATGACAATAAAATAATGACATATTTGACACCCATTGCCACAATGTTGCATATCAATGTAGCCAAAAAATAGCAAACCAAGTAGTATTGTAATATCGGTCATTAAAGGGTAGTTTTGAAAATGTCCTATTTTATTAATATTATAGGTTGTAGAAGCACTGCAAGATTACAATTGGTGGAACACTGGGGT
>CAZTGJ010000026.1:0-17295 GCA_964613025.1 uncultured Thermoplasmata archaeon
AAGTCAATGAGCCGGAAGGCTCAAATTGCACCCGAAGGGTGCTTTTTTTTGTTTTAATTATTCATCAGACCTCATCGTACCGGAAACAATCCACAGTATGGTCATTCACCATCCCGGTGGCCTGCATGTGAGCATACATTATAGTTGATCCGACAAACGAGAATCCTCTTTTCTTCAGGTCCTTGCTGAATGCATCCGATTCCGAGGTTGATGCCGGGATCTCATTCATTGACTTCCATGCATTCCTGATCGGCTTTCCACCCACGAATTCCCAGGAATACTCACTGAAACTACCGAACTCTTCCTGAATCCTGAGAAAAGCTCTGGCATTCTTCACTGAACTGTTGACCTTCAATCGATTCCTGATGATCCCCGGGTTGCCAAGAAGCTCCTGAACCTTCAGGTCATCATACTCTGCGATCTTCCGGACATCGAATCCATCGAATGCCTCACGATAGTTCTCCCGCTTCTTGAGAACGGTAAGCCAGCTCAAACCCGCCTGGGCCCCTTCAAGAATGAGGAATTCGAACAGTGTTCTGTCATCATATACAGGGACCCCCCATTCCAGATCATGATAATCGGTATATATCCCACCATCCCCTGCCCATTCACACCGGTTCCTTTTCATGCTTGATGCATTCATGTCATTCAACTCGTACTTTTTGTTTGGTTTTTTCATCCACCTGTTATTCGGGTGCACAATTGACTTTGCCATTAGAATTCACTCGACAATTCATATGGTGCGTTCTCCAACCTGAAACGCGGTTATTCATCCGAAATAGCCCTTGTACAGCATATAGATTCCCATGAGGATCATGAAATATCCGAAGTATTTTCGAAGTTTATCCCGGTCGATGGAAACGCTCATATCAGCACCCTTGTGGACGGAAAGCACCGCGCCTAACATCATAGGTATTGCCTGGAATATTTTAAGTTCACCCCGTATTGAGTGGGCTGCGGTACCTGCTACGGCATTCATGGATATTACCATGAGGGAATTTGCTATAGAGGAATGTATAGGGTAGGAGAGAAAGGCCATAGAAGGCACCATGATGACACCCCCTCCGATCCCCAGCAGTCCGGCAGAAAGTCCGCCAATGAAGCCAAAGAAAGGAAGGTATCCTTTGTGAACACCATATGCTTCATGTCCGTGCTCGATGGTAACTTTAGTCTTTTTCTCGCCATATCGATGAATCATCCTGTAGGCAGCATAGAACTGAACAAAAGCAAACAGAACCTTCAGGTAGGTAATATCCAGCAGTCCTGCCAGATAGACGCCTATAAGGCTTCCGCATACACCGGGAACACCCAGATACAAACCGGTTCTAAAATGAAGATTGCCATGGGTATGATGTCTCCACATTCCAATTGGAGCTGTGAACATGATGACAAAAAGAGAGATCGCTTTTGCTTCCCGAAATCCGACATCCAGAAGAAAGATTGCAGCGGGAACCATGATGATCCCCGAACCGATCCCCAGTAATCCCGAGAGATACCCGGCAGCTACTCCGGTCAGGAATGACAGGAGGATCAGGAAAATGAGACCCTGATCCATCGACTTCCTCCTTAGTAATTTATTTAATTATTTAGTTAGTCAGTCGGTTAGTTAGTCGATTAGTTTCTTGTTTGTTAGTTTGTTTTCACTTTTGTCTTGATCTGGTCAGGAATAATGTCCTTCTCATATTCGAAGGGCTTTCGAATAATGAACTCACTGGCACACTTCTGACATTTTACATTCAATGGACGCTTTGAGTTCTGAACCAAGATGGTTTCCGCACATTCCGGACACTGATATTTCTGCTTGACCTTGAGATTGTACTCTGTGGTACAGGAGGGGCACTGGACACGAAGGGGCCTCTCGGAACTTCTCACCGGGATGGTTCCTCCGCACACGGGGCACTCGTAATACATGGATTCCTTCAGGAATGCCAATCTGTCCCGAACGAAATCCCCGCGCTGCATCTTGATCAGCCCACGCATCTCATCGAGTGCGCTGAACTCATCCTCGATGTCAGAGTCGTTCTGGGCATAGGCTTCCATTCTGAGTGAGTGGTCTCTCTCCATCTTCCGCGTTTCTCTCCTCAGTTCTAGTTCGCGCTGTTCCAGAAGTTTCTCTTCTTCCTTCAGGCCATCATACTTTTGTTCGAATTTCTTCTTGGCTACGATAGCTTCCTTGATCTTGACACTCTGTTCACGGAGTCCTTCTCCCAGTTCCGCAAGCTTCTGCTTCCCTTCCAGGACATCCGTCTTTTCTCCCTTGAGCCTGTCCTTCCCCTCGATGAACAGACCCTGCATCTTCTCCTTCTTGTGCTTGAGGACGGCTTTCTCTTTTTCAAGTCTGAGATACTTCGTCTCAACCTCTTTCAGGTGTTCCCCATACTCGGATTTGAGTTTCTCCCATCCCTGCAGCAGTTTGCTCTTGACCTGGGCGAGTTTCTCCTTCTCTGACTGGATCTCGAGAATGAGTTGATCATATTGCCTGATGGTCTCTTTCATCTCATCATTGAGTTCCATCATCCCGTCTTTCTTCCCCTTCAGTTGTTCTCGTGCAAACAGGATCTTCTCCTTTGCATGTTCGAGTTGCTTTCTCTTTTCATTAATACTCAGAATGTGATCCTTGATCCTTCGAAGGGTCTCGATATCCGGATCGGTATAGAATCCGTCCATATATTCATCGTCAATTGGGACGCTTTCCCCTATTACCTCACCAGGTATTATTCCATCTCCATCTAAGGGTACATCATCTCCCACGATGGACTTGAAAATGAGATCGATCTGGCGTTTCTTTTCATCAAGTTCATCACGCATGACCTTCATCTCTGCCTTCTCCTTCTCGGCCAGCTCAAGGAACTCCAGGGTGTCCTCCTGCTTGTCAAGAAGAACTTTAAGCTTGGTTTTCCCTTTTTCAACGAGGTCCCAGTTCTCCTCGATCTTCTTCTTGGCGATCTCGATGTTGGTGTAGATATTCTGGATCTTCACTTTCTCATCCTCGATTGTACCTTCCCCGTCGGAGAGTTCCTTTCTCCGCTCCTCGAGAACATCGATCTCTCTCTTCATATCCTGAATCTCATTCTCGTAGGTCTTGTTGTTCTCTTCCAGAGATGAAATGTACTCGTGAACATCATTCCATGCCCATTCGAGGACAATATCTTCCGGAATTATTATCTCCTGATTTTCAATTATCTTCACATGATATGGTTTGAAGAGTTCCATGATGTCATCATGAACATCGTTTCTCGTGGCGCAGAGATCGTACTCCCCTTCCCGCACCATTGCAGGTTTATCCCCGGAAAATATCGCTCCATTTGCATCTGTTCTGAAATGCTGATACCGGACCTCATCATCACCAAGGATGTCTAGATGGATAAAGATATTTGCAGCAGGCCTGTTATCCGCATACGCAAACCTGGGCATAATGAATTTGATCGGTTGGATTTCCATTAGGCGGCACCCCCTGGGTTAAAGTTTTTCATAAGGAAATATTTTCTTTCCCCCGTATCCACCATGATGTTGTAGGATTTCTTCACGGGTATGTCCTTGAAAACGACACGGGAATAATCATCTTCCATTTTCTGACCTTGATAGTACACGTTGATGATCCTGCGAATGTAGCCATCCGTCGAATCCAGAATAACACGGTCATCCTCCGGGTTTTCATCACCCGGATCCCGTTGAACGAGGATTGGAATATCCACAGTTTCAACGTCCATGTCCTCGGGTTTAGCCCCGACTCCGAATCTGATATCGTTGAGATGTTGTTCCAGATCCTTGAGATCGCCGGCCTTCGAGTCAATATCATTTTCCCTGGAGATAAGGTTCTCTTCCCTCTCATTGATCTCCTTGAGTTTACTATCTGCGTTCTGGATCTCTCCTTTGAGTTCATCAAGGCGCTTTCTCTCTTCTTCAAGGGCTGATTTTTCATCAGCAACCTGGGCTCTCTCTCCTTCAATGAGCTTCCGCTGATCCTCAATCTCGCTTAATGCCTCATCGCTCATTCGTTTGTTCATCTCAGCTTCCTCTTTGAGATCCATTATTTCCTGGGCGGCATTCTCACTGTTTTCCCTGATCGCCTTCAATGATTCGAATTGTTCGCTCATACCATTCTTCAGTACCTCGAGCTCTTTCTCCTTCAGAGCGATCTTTGCCTGGAATTCCTCCAGCTCCCCAATATTGTCCCCGATGGTATCCCGCTCGGCTTCCAATTCCCGGGTCAGTTCCGAGAGATAATCAACATCGATATCAACGTGATCTTTGAGGTCCTGGAGCTCCCAGGCCTTGTTCCGAATGTCATCCTCAAGTTTGATGAGTTCCATGTCGGCCTCGGCCCTGGTTCCGTGCTTCACCTTGATATGCGTCTTCCCGGAAACATCCACAAACTGGACGAGTTTCTTGAAGAGATTATTCCCCACACCCTTCACGTTGAGAAGATCCTCGACCTTGTAAAATTTCCCGTAGGTGTCACGATAGCTCATGATGTTCTTCACGAGAGTACTGCCCATGTAGGGCCAGAGACTCATCTCTTCGGGCGTAGCGGTATTCAGATTCAGCTTTCCCTCGAGAAGCAGCTCTCCCACCGGGAGATTGATCTTCAGAATATGGCGCATGAGACGATCACGAAGACTTGCCTCATCACCTCTCGAGGAAAGTCCAAGCTCTTCACACTGATTCTGAAGTTCTTCGAGGTCGGAGGTAATGATGAATTTCCATGGCAGGATCTTCTCAAGCAGAATCCTCTCTGCCTGAAGTTCCTTGATTTCCTGTTTCTTTTTAACTTCGAGTTCCTTTGTGAACGTGATCTTTTTCTCAAGCTGATCCTTGATCTTCATCATCCGCTTTGCTTTCTTTTCGAGCTTTGCATCAAGGGAGGTAACGAGCTTGAGATTCTTGGAAATGAGAGACTCCTTCTCCTCGACCCCAGCCATGAGTTCTCCCAGAGAGTCCATATTGATTGACAAATGGTCATGGACATCCTGAATTTCCCAGGCCTTCTGTCGTATCTCGTCCTCGAGTTTGATGAACTCGAGATCGGCCTCGACACGTATCCCCTTGATGACCCTGATATGGGTCTTTCCGGTTACATCAACAAAGGGTACAAGTTTCTTGAAGAGGTTGTCTCCAACGCCCTTTACATTTAAAAGATCCTCGATCTTGTGGAATTTCTCATACTTCTTCCGGTAGTCAAGAATATTTCGAATAAGCGTGTGTCCCATGAAGGGCCAGAGACTCATCTCCTCAGCGGTAGCTTTGTTGATATTGATCTTCCCCTGGAGGAAAATTTCGCCTGACGGAAGCGAGATGCTCAGAATATGTCTCAGGAGCCTTTCCCTGAGATTGTCCTCATCTCCCCTTTCCGGCAGATCGAAATCATCACAATATTGTTGAAGTTTATCTACATCTGATTCAATTATTTCCTTCCAGGTGATATTTTCAACCATTTCGACCAATCCCGTGTATTTAATTATAGGTATTGTCTCGATTTCATGCCAAAGCGCACAAATATATAAGTAGACAATCGAATTTTCCTTAATAAACCTTTTTGAAAAATGGTCATGTTTACTAGTTCAAACTTAAATTAAATAAATTAGAAACTCAATATATCTTTAATAATGCATGTTTTTTGCATACATCTATCATTAATGCACGTTTTTTCCATAGGTCTATCATTTATACTGCTATCATGGTCTGCTCGTGTATCCACAAAGAGTAAAGATATCATTGATTGCTATAATATTCCGGATTGAGCTTACAATATGATCGGTTTCCCCGTTTCTTGAGGAATACGATTCCCTTTTGCTCAAGCCGGTTCAGATTATAGCTGATGACCTGCTGGCTCTCCTTCATGGATCTCACCAGTCTCTTCTGCGAGATCTCGGTATGCTTCTTCATCTCATCAACCAGCCTCTGCTGAAGATCGGTGAGCCGCTCGAGGAACATGGTCTTGGGTTTCACGACCTTCTTGGGGAAATAAAGTCGAAACTTTCCCACCTTTTCGGATCTGATGTCTCCTTCCCGCTCCAGAACACTGAGGTGATAGGCAAGTGCGCCATTGGAAAAATTCAACTTTTTCTTGATTGTGGAGTAGCTCACTCCCGGAAGGCCGGTTGATTCCCGCTTCCCCTCCTCCACACCCATAATGAATCCAAGGATCTTGCTCCTGTTCTCGTTATCCATTCGATTGTCATGGTTCATTTTTGTATACAGCGGGATCAGGAATGCAAAGAAGCGGTATTTCCATGGCTCGTATCCTGAGACCACAGCGCCCACCATCCCCATGCTCACCACACCCAGGATGACCACTATGGCTCCGTTGGATGACTCCTCATCAGGAATTGCTTTCCTGACAACGGTAACATTTTTGTGACCGAGATTGTTCGATTCGTCACTTTCCGCCGGGTTTGATCTGACAATCGACGCATAGAGTGTGACGAATCCGTCCTGATCCGGGTTCCAGGTAACGAAGGCTGTATCAAACCCTCCCACCGGAACCCGGACCTCTTTTTGGCCAATTGGTGCTCCTTTCATATCTCCCACATAGAAATTGACCGTAGCGGTGGCCTCGATGTCTCCTTTGTTCCAAATAAATACCGTGAAAGAAATATCCTTTCCCACCCGACCTGTCCCATCGGGTTCAAGATTCGAAAGATAGCTCTCCGAGGGAAGGGTAAAAAGATCTGGTTTCAGGCGCTCGTTCACCGTGAGGATGAGTTTTCTGGAGGTGGAATCGGAGCCGTCGTCAACCTTGAGCTCGATGGTATGATCACCGATATCCATTAATCTCCAGAAATGAGAGGCATTGAATTGATCGCCATCGATCCGCCATTGATAGGTGAGATGGTCGTCGTCGGGATCGAAGGAACCCCTGGCATCGAAAAATATCTCGGTGCCTTCGTACAACGCCCGCTCAGCAGAAGGGTTCGAGATGATAGCCAGAGGTTTGGTGTTTCCGATAACCACCGATTCGGAAATATACGCGGTCTCGGGAACCACACCTGGACCCTCGGTTGAGTCCTCCTCCGAATCCTTTGCTGATTCCTCCTGACCCTCACTGTCCGAGGGAGTGATCATGAACCTCCATCTCTGATCCTTCTCCGTATTCTCACTGAACAGCACTGGTCCGATATGGTCGTTCAGCCAACCCAAACCGTCATCATTGTTCACCTGCCACTGGATCAGGGACTGACCCTCGGAATCCCCGTCGAAATCATAGTAATCATAATGGGCGGTAAGATCATGGGTGGTCAATGGGTCAATGGGGGATATTGTGGGGTTAAGGATCCCGGGAGGGGTATTTCCGATGACAATGCTGTCTGAAAAATGGTCAGCAGTAGTGAGGAACCCGTCGGAAACAAAAACAGAGAAATGTACGATATCCCCTTTGCCGAAATTGGACCAACGGAGGATGGGTGAGTTCATACCAACGGGATTACCATTGACAAACCAATTATACGCATAAGTAAGGATATCTCCCTTGTTGGGGTCCGTTGCATTCACTACTGCTGACAGATTGGAAGACGAAAGAGCTTCAGTTGATGGGGGTAACGGAATAATATGGGGAATACCATGGATTTCAGGTATCAGGTTGAAAATAGGTTCAAGAATTGTGAAGTAGGCTAGTGCAGAAACGTTCTCCGTGCTGGCGTTAACGGTGTAGTTACCGGGGAAGGGGGAAGGGGGGACCGAATAATGAAAGAGAGAGATACCATTCTCCCCGATGGGTCCTGAGTCTGCGAATAAGACCGCTCCGTCCTCGTCGGTGATCTCAATGATAATTTCCATCTCATGCCCGGAATAATTTGTTATGATGGTCAATGATTCATCGGGATACAATACATTGGGAACCGCGGTTACGGATAGTGTGTGGGGGGGAAGGGGGTGAACGGTCACGACCTCGGTAGCAAGCGTACTCGGGGCATCATGTTCATCCGTGACGAAAAATGAGATAGTGTGCAGCCCCGGGATCAGAGACCGAGTGCTGAAGGTACTGGTATTGCTGAGGGGTCCCTGAATATCCGACATCCAGAGATAGCCCATTATGGATCCGTCGTCTGTACCGTATCCAATGAATGTGATGATATCCTCTTCCATGGTTTCCTGGGGTTCGATGAGATCAATGACAGCCACGGGAATCCCGTTCACCGTGATATCACGTGAGGCTTCATCGCTCCATACCCCGTCATCGTCCATGACCCTGAAGCTGATGGTATGACTTCCATTGGACAGATTCGAGCGAATGAATGAGAGCTCGTTGCTGAGGAATGCATCCCGGGTTGAGAACCACTGGTATTCCAACACCGAATTATCGTCGACGGCATATCCATGAAAACTCACGACCTCACCCTGATTCGACAGCGTAGGATTGATGTCGATGATTTCGGCAACAGGAATTCCATTCACCGATATGTTAAGGGTCACGATCTCACTCCAGACACCAAGGTTATCCTGAACCTTGAAGCGGATAGTGTGGGTACCGTTGGTAAGATGTGCCATCACAAATGAAGGTTCGTTGCTCAGGAAACCATCCTCCATGGAATCCCAGCGGAAACCAACCAAGTGGCCGTCATCGGTCCCATTCCCCCTAAACGAAACATTCGATCCCTGTATTGACACCAAGGGATCGATGGATTCGATACGGGCAACTGGTTTCCCGTTGACTCGAATAATGCGTGAAACATTTCTGCTCCAGACACCATAATTATCCTGAACCCTGAAAGTGATGGTATGGGTACCATTGGAGAGATTCGATACTTCAAAGGTTTTTTCCCTGGAAATAAATAAATCCAGGGAGGATATCCAGCTATAATTCACAATAGTACCGTCATCGGAACCGCTGCCATTGAAGGTGACGACCTCACTCCATAGGGAATCCATGGGGTCAATCTCGAGAATGATCGCCACAGGGATGCCGTTCACATGGATCTCCTGCGAGACTTCGTCACTCCACACATCATGATCATCCCTGACCCGGAAGCTTATGATGTGCGTGCCGTTTGTCAGATTGGACAAAGAAAAGGTCTTGTTTTCACTCAGGAAACCATCCATCGAGGAATTCCAATAGAAGCCTACCAGTGTTCCGTCATCGGTACCCGATCCGGAAAACCGAACAACGTCCCCCTCTGTGGACTGTAGGGGTTTAATTTCAAGGATCTCGGCCACAGGGATGCCGTTCACACTCACCGACGCCAGAACAGGCAGACTCCAGATACCGCCATCATCCATTACCAAAAATGAGATGGTATGTCCTCCGATAGAGAGGGTTGAGAGATTGAAGGAGCTCTGATTGCTCAGATCACCGTCCTTGCTCGATATCCACAGGTAATCCACAATGATGCCGTCATCGGATCCCTTACCCTGGAAGGAAATCATCTCTCCCTCCAGTGCAAATTCGGGTGTGATGTTCTCGATGATAGCCCTTGGGATCCCGTTTATTTGCAGAATGGATGTGACCTCTTCGCTCCAGGCTCCCAGATCATCTTTTACTTTGAAAGAGATGGTATGAGTGCCGTTAGAGAGGAAACTGGTGTTGAACTCGGCCTGATTTCCAAGGGACCCATCCAGGTCCGACTTCCAGGAATATTCCTCTATGTCTCCATCATCAGTGGCGTTCCCTTGGAAGGTCACCTGTGTTCCCTCGGTGGCAGGATTTGGGTCTATCTTCTCGATCCTTGCTCTCGGGACGCCGTTCACATGCAA
The DNA here is from genome assembly GCA_964613025.1 of uncultured Thermoplasmata archaeon. Classification (GTDB taxonomy): domain Archaea; phylum Thermoplasmatota; class DAOVMN01; order DAOVMN01; family DAOVMN01; genus CAZTGJ01. Next base: position 9,691 of record CAZTGJ010000026.1, read on the forward strand.
CTGGACAGAGTCCTCGCTGCTCCAAACACCAAAATTGTCCTGAACCTTAAGATAAATGGAATGCGTTCCGTTGCTGAGAGCGGAAGCGCCGATGGTGAAATCTGCTGTCGTGTCGGAGTAGAGTTCGCCATCAACGGATGACCGCCAGGAATACTGCACAATGCTTCCGTCATCGGTCCCACTTCCGTCGAAGGAGATGGTATCGGTTTCCAGGGCGGGGGATGGGAGTATGGAGTCAATGTTGGCGACGGGACGCTCATGAATGGTAAGAGTGGAGGAAACATTATCACTCCAGTATCCGCTCCCGGTATCGTCATGGACCCGTAGCGTGATACTATGCTCTCCAACACTGAGGTTCGAGGTGGTGAATGATTCATTGGCTCCGAGATACAATTCCCCGTCCAGATTCGAAAACCAATGATATTCCTGAATATTTCCGCCATTGAGACCTTTACCCCGGAATTCAACAGTGTCCGTCTGAAGTGCAGGAGCAGGGGAAATGGAGGTAATGTTTGCGGTAAGGAAATTGACAGTGACGAGGAAGGCATCGAAATCCCCGTTGTAAGATTCATCATAGGATTCCGGAGAAATCCTGAAATCCGAGGAGCCGGTCCGACCGGTGAGAAGGACATTATTGTCAGGGTCCAGAAGGAGATCACCTGCATCTTCATTTCCCACAGTGCCACCGTAGAAGCTCGAGTAGTGAAGCGAGGAACCGTCGCTGCTGAATCGTGAAATGAAAACCTCGGAATATTGGTCGCCATGTTCGTGGTCAAGGCATTCAGAGGTTGTCGGGAAATCGGATGACCAAGTAGTTCCAGCAATAACGATGGCACTGGAGTTCTCTCCGGATCCGATGGCCAGGAGAAGAGCGGTGTCAGCTTTCTGCCCTCCGATATACGTTGAAAAGATTAGATCGGAACCACCCTTGTTCAGGGCGATGAAAAATGCATCGGATCCACCGCCATTGTACTCCTCATCAAAGGATCCGTCCGCTGTGGGAAAGTCTGTTGAGGTTGTCTCTCCTGCCACATAGGCAATGCCAAGGTCATCCACTGCGATATCGAATCCCCTCTCCTCCCCCTCCCCCCCCACGAAAGTGGAATAGATCAGATCGGTGCCGTCCGCATTCAATTTTGTCACAAATACATCTGTTTCTCCTGTGATATCCTCATCGTAACTTCCCTGGATGATCGGGAAATCCTCTGACCCTGTACTGCCCGTGAGATAGATAAGATCATCATTGTCGATGAAGATTCCATGAGCCGAATCACTTTCCGCCCCCCCAAGAAATGTGGAATAGATCAGATCCGAACCATCCCCTTTCAGGATCGATAGCACAGCATCCCCGTTTCCATTATACTCCTTGTCGTATGCATAATCAGTAGTGGGATAATCCTCGGAAAGGGTCTGGCCGGTAATGATCAGGTTCTGGTGGGGATCGAAGGCAAGGGAGACACCTTCCCTGAAATCCGCACTGTTTCCCCCAAGGAATGTGGAGAAGACGAGATCGGACCCTTCGGAGTTCAGCTTGAAAAGGAACAGATCGTACTGTCCGCCACCGTACTTTTCCCTGTATACTAGTGGGGTGGTGGGGAAATCATCGGATTCCGTGGGTCCGGCAACATAGACATTGCCGTTCTCGTCCAACAGGAGATCGAGAGCATCGGCAAGGTAATCGCTTCCCTCATTGGCGCTTCCTCCCACATAGGTGGAGTAGATCAGATCGGTGCCGTCGGAATTCAGTTTGAGAACGAATACATCCCGCTTACCATTGTGACTTGTGTCATACGCTCCGGTGGTGTTCGGAAAATCGTTGGATGTGGTATACCCGGCAACGTAGGTATTCCCATCCGGATCCTGGGCAAGTGCGAATCCCCCGTCCGAACCTTCCGCTCCGAGATAGGTCGAGTAAATGAGAGGATCGATGGTCAGCGGCAAAACGGCATCATATTTACCCACGTCGAATGAAACGATCCAGGCGGCAGAATCCAGGGATCCCGCCTGTGCGATCTGATAGCCTGAGGCAATCTCGATCCTTTCCCCATCGCTCCCTTCTCCCTGGGTCTCCTGATAGCTGTAGGGTGCCTGCTCGATATGTTCTATCCCACCGGATATTATATGCAGGTTCCCATTGTCATCCAACCTCAGATCATCTGCACCATCGTATGAATATCTGACCTGCGACGGATCGGCACCAGGGGAAATCTCGAAGTCGTACTTCAATCCACCTGCTGTCCCATAGAATACGAGATCGATACCGTCATAGATGTCCTGATAAACCAGCGTCCCGTAGTTTGGAACGTCCCATCTCCATTCCTCAGGGTCATCACCGTAGATGTATGTGCTCGTGTGTTGGAGTTCTTCTGAGCCAACAGGCAGTACAGGGTTCGAATTCAGGAAGTCTACCCGGATGATTGATCCCCCAGCATCCGATTCGGCTCCCCCCTCTCTTTCGTTCCCGGTCTCCCCTGCTGCCCTTTCCCGATCTTCAATGCTGTCATGAAGGTTGAGAATGTACCCACTGGAAACGAAACCTAGAGAAAAAGAGGTTGAGGAAAAGGAATACTTCACATCGGAATTCCCGATCTGGCCGACGTTCTCGGTGAAAAATCCCTGGGAACCGCTGAGCACAGAGGGGGGGAAATTATCTCGCTGTGATGCGTCGGATCCCTCTGGAGAACGGCCCAGGGATTGTATCATTGTAGCTCCGGAAATAACACTGGAGAGAAAAAGCAGGGTTAGGGCGAATACGAGTGCTCGTGAGTGTTGCCCGCTCATGGTATACGTATCCCGGGAATTTTCGTTTGGATGGAAGGACCCGAATAGAAGTAGGAGATTTTTCAATATCGAATCGTTCCGATCGTGGGTGAATGCATCCATAACCTTCCTATTATTTAAATATTCATTGGGATTATACTTTGTTATTACACTTATTGCATATTTACGATTCACTATAATGTTAACCTGTAACTTCAATCACCTCTGCAGATTTTGATCTTTTTAGCTTTCACGCTTGAGTAAGAGGGAGACACATGTTATTGAGTTCTCCAATCCTCTGAAAATCCCACATATTACGATAATCAGCCTAAGAAAACTATAAATAGTACAATTAATGCATGAAATTGTACTATGAACAGGACAATATTAGCAATTTTCAACTCCTGGCTGGATAGGAAGTTACCTGAAACCATCCCAAGAGAAACGAACATCGATGACTATCTCACCCTGGAACCCAGGAAGATCGTGGTCGTAACCGGATTCAGGAGAATTGGAAAAACCTACCTCCTGCTGCATGCCTTACAGAAACTCCTCAAGGATAAGAGCCGTGAAGAGGTTGTCTATCTGAACTTTGATGATGAGCGTATCCCAAACAGAACCGAATTCCTAACAGAACTGCTCCCGGTGATACGATCCTCCATGGATCAGGACATCGAACTGCTGGTGCTGGACGAGATCCAGGACATGCCGAATTGGAGCAAATGGATACGAAGGATCAATGATTCCGAGGATATTCGGCTGTTGATAACGGGTTCCAGCTCCAAGGTCTCCAGCAGGGAGATCCCCACAGAGTTGAGAGGGCGTTGTCTGGAAGTAAGATTGTTTCCTCTTTCCTTCAGGGAGTTTCTGGAATTCAAAGAATTGCGGATCAATACGAAACGGGTACCCTATTCCGAAAAGGAGAGTGTGAAACTAAATAAGGCCCTGAACGAATATCTTCAGTTCGGAGGTATGCCCGAGGTGGTACTCCTTCCAAAGGAGAGAAAATATGAAACTCTCCAGGAATATTATAGAACCGTTGTTCAAAGGGATATTGCCGAGCGATACAACATTAAAAATGACGAAGGATTAAAGGCACTGTTGAGATTGTTGCTGAATTCGACCCAATACTCGGTCAACAAGCTTTACAATACGATGAAAAGTATGAATTATCATATCGGAAAAACCACCCTCCAGAATTATATCAGCTATATTGAAAGTTCATATTTCATATGCAGCCTCCAGATATTCTCCCCAAAGGTGAAGGATCGATTACAGCATCCAAGAAAGGTGTATATCATCGATACGGGATTCATTAATGCACTGTCAGTTCGGCTATCTAAGAATATGGGCAGGTTGTACGAAAATGTGGTAGCAGTTGAGCTGATGCGTAGAACGAGCGGGGCGGAGTGGGGGCTCCACTACTGGAAGAATGGAAACGGGAAAGAAGTGGATTTTGTTGTTGTACAGGGCTTAGCGGCAACCCAGCTCATTCAGGTCTCCTATGATGTTGATGACCCGAACACAAAGAAAAGGGAGACCAGGGCACTGGTTCAGGCAGCAAAGGAACTGGGCTGTTCTAATCTTCTAATCATTACGAAAAATGAGGAGAGTATTGAAAAAGTGAATGGGCACACGATTACCTATGTCCCACTCTGGAAATGGCTGTTGGAATAGGATCCCGAGGATTGAGTTTGGAATAACTTATGTGAGATGGGTTGGGTAATTTTAATGTGGAGTCCTTGAACTATGACCCCACCATCAATAATTTTATAATCCAACTGCATCACCTCCTTTCCGTGTAACCATGGACCTGAAGGCGATCGAGCAGAAATGGCAGCAGATCTGGAAGGAATCCGGAACCTTCGATGCGGAGCCCATGCCCGGCCGGAAGAAGTACTTCGTGAACTTCCCGTATCCTTATATGAACGGCTTTCTCCACATAGGCCATGCCTTCTCCCTTATGCGCATCGAGATCCTTGCCAGATACAAACGCATGACCGGTCACAACGTGCTTTTTCCCTTCGCTTTCCACTGCACCGGAACTCCCATCGTAGCCGCGGCCAACAGGATCAAGAAGGGGGAGGAGACCCAGATCAGGATCCTCGGGGATATGGGTATTCTAAAAGAGGACATCCCGAAATTCGCCGACGCTCTCTACTGGACGCAGTTCTTTCCAAAAGAAGCAAAGCTCGACCTTCACAGGCTAGGTATCAGCGTTGACTGGCGCCGCACGTTCATAACTACAACATTGAATCCGTTCTACTCAAAATTCGTTGAGTGGCAGTTCTATAGGCTCAAGGAAGAAGGATATGTCAAGAAGGGAGAATATCCGGTGATCTGGTGCACCAACGACCAGGCTGTGACCGGCGATCATGCCCGCCTCAAAGGAGAGGGGGAACGTCCCCAGGAATTTACGCTCCTGAAATTCAGGACAGCTCTGGACCAATGGGCAAAGGAGTATGGAGAGAACATCTATCTCCTTGCCGCAACCCTCAGACCGGAGACCGTCTTCGGACAGACAAACCTGTGGGTGGATCCGGAAGGTGAATATGCACTGGCCGAATATCTGCCTCATTCTACAAATGGTAATAATGAAAAAGAACTCTGGATCCTCAGCGATCCTGCGGTTGTAAAGCTCAAAGAACAGAAGAAGGACCTGACAGTTGTCGGGACCATCACCGGAAGAGAGCTTATCGGCAACCATGGCATGGCACCGGCCATCCACCGAATGATCCCGGTACTACCCTCCCATTTCTGTGATCCCGAGAAGGGGACCGGTATCGTCACCTCGGTTCCTTCGGATGCTCCGGACGACTGGATGGGGATCTTCGACCTCCAGAACGATCCCGATGAATGCAGGAAGTTCGGGCTTGACCCCGAAATGATCCAGGCCATTGAACCGATCCCTATCATCGAAAGTGCGGAATGGGGCACCAATTCAGCAGTGAAACTCTGCAAAAAAGAGGGGATCAAGAACCAGTTCGAGCGGAAGAAGCTTGAAGAGGCAAAGGAGAAGATCTACAAAGGAGGCTTCTATTCCGGTGTCCTCACCGATGAGTGCGGGGAATTTGCCGGAAAGTCCGTGGAGTGGGTGAAAGATGAGGTTAAAGTAAAGCTTCTCGCAGATGGGGAAGCTGATGTCATGTACGAACCCACCGGTGAGGTGATCTGCAGATGTCTCACGAAATGTGTGGTCAAGATCGTGGACAATCAGTGGTTCATCAATTACTCCGATCCGGACTGGAAGAAAAAGGTCCACGAGGCCATGGACACCATGGAACTCTTTCCCGAGGTAGTGAGAAAAAATTTCAATAACGTGATCGACTTGCTTCATGAATGGGCCTGCACCCGTGAGTTTGGCCTTGGAACCCCTCTGCCCTGGGACACGAAATGGCTCATCGAATCCCTGTCTGATTCTACGATCTACATGGCCTATTATACGATCTCAAAGTACCTGGAAAATGGTGTGGTGGCTGATCCGGATCTTCTGGATTATGCATTTTTTGATCACATATATCGGGGGAATGGAAACCGGAACGCCATCGCGGAAAAAGCGGGGATCACTCCTGAGAAGCTCGGAGAGATGAGAGAGGAATTCCTGTACTGGTACCCATATGATATCCGGGGAAGCGGGAAGGATCTGGTCCAGAACCATCTGACCTTCTGCATTTTCAACCATGTTGCGGTGTTCGACGAGGGCTTTGCCCCAAAGGGGTATACCGTGAACGGGTGGATGAAGGTGGGGGGGGAGAAGATGGCCAAGTCTGCAGGGAATTTCTATACCCTGCGAGAGGTCATTGACACGTATGGGACGGATGTGGTACGACTCACCCTCGGCAAGGCAGGAGAAGGAATCGATGATCCGAACTGGGAGATGGAGTTCGCCAATACTGCAGGTAAACGGATTGCCCAGTGGGCTGAGTTCGCTATCGAAAACTACACAAATAAAAGTGTAATTGACCATGAATTGGAAGAGCGTCCCCTTCAGGAGATCGATCGATGGTTCAGATCCAAGCTCAACCGTCAGATCGGGGAAACCCGGGAACAGATGGAGATGATGAATTTCAGATCCGCTCTAAAGTCAGGATATTTCGATCTCCAGAATGCCTTCAAACGTTATCAGAAAAGATCGCTGGGAAAAGTCCATCCATATCTACTCAATGAGTTCATTGAAGTTCAGACCCTCATACTTGCACCCTACACATCACACATTGCAGAGGAGATATGGGAGAGGATCGGTAAGACTGGATCGATTACCGATGCAGAGTATCCTTTGACCATTGACGACCATATATCGGAAGATGTTGAGCAGCTGGAGGATTACCTCAATCAAACGGTTGAGGACATCCGAAAGATCCTCAAGGTCACGAAGATGGAGCCAAGTAAAATGGTCCTCTACACCTCAACCGACTGGAAATATGAAATAATGCGGACCGTGGTGAATACCGGAGATTTCAATGTTGGGAATCTCATGAAGAGTGTGATGCAGGATCCTGAACTGAGAAAATTGGGAAAACAGGTGAACAAGTACATCGTTCAGCTTGTTAAGGACAGACCAACCTTTGCCCCTGCATTCGATGAGTACGATGCACTAAAAGAAAACCTTGATTATATCTCCCGGGAGTTCAATTGTGAGGTCGAGGTGTATCGTGCTGAAGATGAGAAAAAGTACGATCCCCAGGGGAAAGCAGGTGTCGCAAAACCCTATAAACCAGGGATCTTCATCGAGTAGTGATCATTGGTTTTTTCTTAATTTTTTATTTTTATTTTTTCATGCATTTTTTTCCCGGTTAATCCCATCAAGCTCCGTATTGGAATCATTGGAGGGGGGGGCGTGGGAAA
>CAZTGJ010000027.1:0-17291 GCA_964613025.1 uncultured Thermoplasmata archaeon
CATACACTTGGAACATGCAATTAGTATAAAAAGTTTGGTTTTTAACTATAAATTCACATTCTAATAAAATTTTGAATAATACTTTCAATACCAATACGCGTTCTGGTTTGGTGATAGCTGGAAATAGCAGTATGAGTTCGATTGGAAATAATATAATATCCAACAGCAGAGAGGGAATAATTTTTCATTCAGGTGAGAAAACAATTCTGTTCGAAAACGTATGTGAAGGTAATTTGGTTGGGGTGTCCTTTATACATACAAGGAACATATCAATGGAAAAAAACATAGTCATTTTTAACAAAATTGGAATTTATTTATGTAGTACATATGACAACACTTTCCTTTTCAATGAAATTTCAAATAACTACAATGGATTTCTCTTCTCAGGACCGAGCTATGGAACAATAATTAATGAAAATAATCTGTACGGAAATGAGAGATATGCAGTAAATGGAACTCAAAATTTTGAGTATCCAATTGATGCACGGAATAATTATTGGGGTGATGCAACTGGTCCGCGGGATCATGGAAACGGTATTGAAGGGAGAGGTGACAATATCACAGGTAACGTACTAGTTGATCCCTGGTATGAAAGCCCAATGAAAGATAATCTTATTTCCCAGAAACATAATGAGGACGACAGTGGATCATTATTCATACCTCTATCAGTAGCAACGCTCCTCAGTGTCAGCCTCTTGGGCATTGCCCTTCATCGGGAGGATCTCCGCTTCGCCCTCCTCTCCCTGCTCACCCTCCCCCTCTACACCAAGCTTGAGAAGGATGACATTCTCAGCCAGTCCACCAGGAGCAACATATATTCTAACATCGCCAGCAATCCGGGAACCAATTACACCGCTCTAAAGAAAGGTCTCAACCTCGGTACAAGTTCCATGGTCTACCATCTCAATGTCTTACAGCGGGAAGGGTACATCCGTTCGAAAAAGGAAATGGGGCAGCGATTCTTCTTCCCAAAGGATTCCACTCTTGTCGTTTCCTCCGTAGCCGTCCCCACCCTCCCCCCCTCCCCTATCCAAGAAAAGATATTGGATTATCTTAGAGAGAACGGTCCGAAAACGAGAACAGAGATCAAGGATGCATTGGAGTTAAAACAGCAAACGGTAACCTACAGCATCAGATCCCTGGAAAAGAGGAGGTTGGTGAAGTGTGGGGGAAGGGGGAAGAACGACGCGTGCGAGATTATAGAGAAATGATCCTGCATAACTCAAAATGGAAAAAATTGCAAGGTCTTTTTCCAATCTATTAAAATAGAAGATACCTCCAAAGAATACTAATGATTTGTATTATTAATAAGAAAATATTTAATGATTCATATCCGAGAGGGATCATACTATCAGCATTATGGGGTGCTTTGTTTTTTACCATAATATTATTCCTCTCATGTGGAAACACTGAAGGAAAAACGATTACTGTAGATGATGATGGAGAGGCCGACTACGATTCCGTTCAAAATGCCACAGACCATGCGGAAGAGGGAGACATCATCGAGATCCGTGCGGGTCATTATTATGAGAGTGTTGAAACAAGTGACGCACTTACTTTTATTGGGGAGGATCGAGAGAGAACCTTTGTCCAAGCAATCATCTGCAGTAGTGGCAATGGTTTTACCATTTCGAACTTATCACTCAATGGGATCAATCTGAATGAAGATACGTCACAGAATTCTATTTCGTTTTGCTCATTCATTGGCGAGTCCTATCAATCGATACACATCAGAGGTAGTCAATACAATACCATCGCAAACTGTTCTTTTAATTCAAAGAACTACTATGGCATCAGAACGGATGAGACAGCGGGTAATACCATAGAGCATTGTACATTCCAGAACAACAGTATCTATTTACGATGTGAATCGAAAGAGGATTATCTTTCCAACAATATTCACTCGAATACCGTCAATGGAAAACCACTCACGGTACTGAAGAACGCGACGTCAAGGACAATCAAGGACGAAGCTGGTCAGTTAATCCTTATCAATTGTGAGGATATCACGATAACGGATTTGGACCTTTCACACTCTGACACTGGAATTAGTCTTATTTATTCGAAAAATATTGTCGTTTCAGAATGTACATTTTCCTACAATTTGAATGGGGTAAGTTTCCGTTATGCAAATGACAATAAAATAATCAACTGCAACTTTTCCGATAATTATTGGAATGGGATCATCCTAAAAAATAGCAATGGCAACACGATATCAAACTGCAATATAGAGCAAACCAGTGAGGGGGAGGGGGGGATCGGAATATATCTCGGCTGGAGCTGCAATAACATTATTGAATATTGCTCGATTAACAATCATACAACAAATCTGTCTATTGGCGTTATGATAGCCTGGGAAAGTAATAATACCCGCATTCAAAACTGTTACTTCAATGATAATACCGGGGCTAATGCTCTTCAGATACATGCGTATTGTAAAAATACTCTAGTGAAAAATATCGACGTTTCAAGAAATAATGTGGGGATTTCTATAACCTCCCTGTGTGAAGAGACAATCATACGGGATTGCAATATTTATGATAATGTCCTATATGGTATGAATGCTGAGACCAATGGTAAAAGTGTGGATGCCGTGGAAAATTGGTGGGGTGACAGCTCCGGACCGTATCATGAAGTAAGAAATACTAATGGCAGGGGTGACAAAGTATCGGATAATGTCGAATTCGATCCATGGTTAGGAGAGCCTTCAACCATTGAAACATATAAGAGTTCAAGTGATAGCGATGAGGACGGCAGAATTGATCCTATCATACCAATGTCAATTGCGGTCTCTATTGTTGGGGTTGGAATTGTCGGTCTCATTTTCGGAAAACGAGGTGCACTTATTCCTCTCTATGCTCTCATCACCCTCCCACTCTACTCGAGAATCGAAAGGGAGGATATCCTAGGTCAGGCCAGAAGAAATGATATTTATTCCTATATCTGTGCAAACCCTGGTACGAATTATTCAAAACTTAAGAATCAGCTATGTATCGGTAACGGCTCCCTACTCCATCACCTCAATGTTCTTCAGAGAGAGGGATACATTCAATCAAAAAAGGAGATGGGGCAACGCTTATATTTTTCTAAGATTTCCAGTGGCCCATTGGGAATAAATGGTCCCATTCATCCACCATCTCCGATTCAAGAGTTGATTCTCATCCATCTAAGGAATGCAGGACCTCAAACAAGAAAACAGATTAAGCTGGCTCTTTCTCTAAAGCACCAGACTGTCAGTTACAGTTTGAGAAATCTAGAGAGAAAAAGATTGATACGTGTTTTGGAACACCAGAAACTCGATCTCTATGAAATCATTGAATGGTAGTTCATTTAGGTCTGAATATCCTTTCCATCCCGAATCAGACCCAAATTGGGGGAAATAATCCAAAACCCTTGTAAAACCCAGACAATCAAAGCACCTCTCAGTAAACTTTAATAACTATCCTTATGAGTTCGAGGGTGTGATACTATGAGGAAACTGGGTTCAATAATCCTTCTCCTAATCATGATACTATCGATACTTCCAGCCACCGCATCCAATATTTCGGATGCTGATGAGTTTGTTGAAGATTCCCTTGCTGTGAACGTCCAGGGTACCCGTGCGACCATCAGGAATGAATCTGTAACATTCAACTCAGGCGGTGCCGTAATACCCGGACATCTCTATTATGAGGCTGGATCGACACAGCAGCCAACCGTGATCTTCGGGGTGGGATATACCGCCCAGGTCACCGGACTCTACAATTCTTCCAACTATGGCTGGCTGGCCACCGAACTCGCTGATAACGGATATACCGTCCTTGTCGTGCGCTACTGGGCTAATTACGAGAACCCCATGGAACTCCTTAATCTCACCGATGATTATTCTCTCTGGGTGACACAAACGAAGGATGCGGTCACTGCTATGAAGACCGGGGCAATCGTGGGTTCATCGGTGAACACGGTGTCCATCGTGGATCCTACACGGATAGCACTGGGCGGTCATTCCATCGGAGGTGCCGTGAGCATCGTTGCCGGAGCTCAGGATCGCAGAATCAAGGCGGTCTTTGCCCTGTCTCCCCAGAACTATGCTGGTCAGCCCAGGATGAACTCATTCATCGATGAGATGTCGCCTTCCCCAGTACAGCTCCAGGTTGGTGAGGCAGATATCTTCGGTGGGGTAGCAACGGTTCAGCAGAGCTACAATGCCGCATCCTCACCGAAACAGATGGTGAGCTACCGGTATGGAACATACTCAGGATTCACCGACCTTGGGAAGGTCCAGAACATCAGTATCGATGATGTTCCTTCAGCGATCAAGGATGCCCTTGAGCCGATACTTCAAGTGAATCCGCTTTCCACCAAACAGCATGAGATGAGCGTAAAATACACGCGTGGTTTCCTTGATTATTATCTCAGGAACGATGCCACAGGCTTCGATTTCCAGTCTGATTACTCAGAAGGTTATGTGATAGGTGGTCCCTTTCCCCCGCCCCCGATACCCGATGTCTGGCATGCAACGGTTTCCAATGATGGTCTGGATGTGATATTCAATGATGTTTCCACAACCCCTCTTGAACTGGATTTCGAGATCGGGAATACCATTACTGTCCGGGCACGGATCACACCGAGAGGGATCTGGGAAGAACGGGTCGAAGCGATCCTTACATTCCCAGAGGGTGTCCAGGAATCTTTCACCATGATATACAACGATGCGTATGACACTTCTGCAGGGGACTTCTTTGTTGACATCGAAGTGCCTATCACCCATACCCTTGGAACAGTAAAGGTCAACATCACAGCAACGGATTCCGAGGACTGGACCTATACGTACGATCTTCTCTCATTCGAACTCACCACAAATTCAGAACCACCGGTGATCGATTCTTTTACTATTTCACCGGACCAAATGATTCCCGGGGAGACCATTACCTTTACAATCTCAGCTTCCGACCCAACTGGGGATGCCATTGCTTTTTACTTCATCGACTTTGGAGATGGTACCAACTCGGGATGGGTGGAAACCAGTACGATTACTCATGAATACACTGAAAGCGGTATAATGGATATTCGAGTGAAGGCAATGGATGAGAAAGCCGCAGTAAGCGCTGAATACCCAAAAGATAAAAAAGTGTCCACTCCCCCGGAGGCTGACCTCAAAGTTGATTCAACGGTAAAGGAAGGAAATGAACTCGAGCTGGATGCATCCGGTTCCAGTGATCAGGATGGGGATGGGCTTTGGTATTTCTTTGATTATGGAGATGGGATCGATAGTGGCTGGACTACCAGTTCAAAGGAAGGTCACCGATATGACGAAACCGGAGAGGTCACCGTATCACTAACGGTCAGGGATGATTGGGGAATCGAAAGTGAAGTAGTGACCGCAACTGTCACCGTGAAAGAGAATAAAGGGGACTCCGCCATCTCGGCTGTCACATCCTCTTCCGGATTTCCGATACTCATCGTCATTGTTGTTATCTTCATCATACTGGGAGGGATATTCCTGCTCCGGGAAGAGGAGGAGGATACAACGACCAAGGGAACCGAACATAAACCCTCTTCCTTGGGTGATGGAAAAAGGAAGAAGAAAATGAAAGTGCCTGTGAACAAAATGGCGACGAAGGATGGGGAAAAACAGATTGGTCCACAAGGTCCAAGAGGTGGAAAAGGAATGCCACCGGGGAAACCATCCCAAGATACTAAATCAGAGGATAAAGCATCCCCGGGAAAGAGGCCCATGGGAAAGCCAGGAGAAAGAACGATCAGCAGTCCAAAACCCAAAGAAGGGAAAAAGCGTCCGATGGGGGGTATTCCTCCGGGAAGAGCGGATCAATCAAAGTCCGCATTACCCCAACTATTAAAAGAGAAGACATCAGGGATGCCCATTACCGGGAAATCTGGTATCAAGCCTAGTGGATCCGAAAGTGAGGAGCTAGCCAGACCTGTCACAATAACGGCAACTGAAAAACCAACTGAAGGAGATGCGCCAGCTCCCACTGAGAAAATGGACACCGCAATTTCCGATTCCGAAAAACAGGAAGTCCCACTGACACAGAAAGGACCACAAATTCAGACTCAGATTCCAAAGGAACCCAAAGGGGAACCCGAGATCGATGCCCCTCCAATCGAGGAGGAAAACTGGGATGACTTCTCTGACGGAGATGATCATGGGACTGAAGATGACGACAGCGATGAGTCCGGGGATCAGGGGAACGAGTGGGAAGACGAGGACTTTGCCATCCCTGTTGCTCTAAAAGAGAAACTGCAAAAGGAATCAGAATGAAGCTCATAGCCCTGATGTCCGGTGGGATCGATTCCCCGGTTGCAGCATATCTCATGCTGGAAAAAGGAGCCGAGATCATTGCTCTTCACATGGATAACCGTCCTCTCACCGATGTGAACACCTTGAACAAAACACTCCGGCTTCTGGACAGGCTGGAGGATATCTCCGGCAGGAAGATCAAGCGGTACATCGCACCTCACGGTAAGAACCAGCTCACCTTTGCCCAGGAATGCAGACATAATATGCAGTGTGTGCTCTGCAGACGGATGATGTACCGTGTTGCTGAACTTATCGCAAAGAGCGAAGAGGCGGATGCCATCCTGACCGGGGAATCCCTTGGGCAGGTTGCCTCACAAACGCTTTCCAATCTATGGGCGGAGAATGATACGGTATCCACACCCATCCTGAGACCTCTCATCGGAATGGACAAGCTCGAGATAGAAGCCATCGCGAAAAAGATCGAGACATTTGACATTTCCATTGAACCGGGAGGATGCTGCTCCATAACTCCCAAACATCCGGCCACCGCAGCCACACCGGAACGGGTAAGGAAGGAGGAAGAAAGGATCGGAATGGGAAAACTCATGGAGCAGGCAGTGGAAACATGGAAGGGAGCTGAGATCCAATGAAATTAACCCCGAGGTGGAAATAATTGTGCGGTATGCTTCTAAAGCCCTGCAAAGGATCACATGGGTTCCAGGGAGTCACCGATCATAATATGAAGCTGAACCTTCTTCATTTGAAAGGTCTGCTTCTGGAGCAGGGGTTCAGGGAAAAGGTATGTGTGGATATCATTATGGTCATGGAGAAGGATGAACTGGAGTTCACAATTTATCCCTCTGGGAAATTCCTCATCAAACCTGCCCTGGTTGATGGCGAACTGACACAACAAACTGCCGAAGAAAAAGCCAATGCCCTCCTGAGGACTATCAGAGAAAGTAAAAACTGAGTACAATTGGAAGAAGAGCCAGAATCGAGACGTTAGTATGTTTTATGTTATTCTGCTATCATGTCCGTTCTTCTGAAATCGTTTCACATACCCGAAGCGCTTCATGCAGCCACCGCATATAGGAATTAATACCTGCACGCAGAGCCGTAGAATCCACTGCTGAAACTTTGAGAAACAGTTTCTTATCCCGAATGTCAATGGTGACCTCGGTTCTGTCAGTACGTCCCATTTCCGGTTCAAGGGAAAGAAGAGCGATCCTCAGGGCATCGGGATGACCGGAAACCGCGATCTCTACTGAGTAGGGATAATCTTTACACATCTAGTCGTCACATACTCTAGAGTGCCTTAACGGATTTCTTCACACTCGGTCTCTTCTTTAAAAATATCTTGGAACCGCATGCCCTGCACTGAAGACCCATGATGCCTATGTCCATTTCCAGGGTCTTTCCGCAGATCGCACATTTATAGTCCGAGGTATTCTGCATCATTCAGGACACACTCCTATGTCAGGCGTTCCTTTTCCTGTCCTATCTTAGCTTTTCTGGCAACAGGTACATATGCACCACCGGCGAATTTCAGCCCACATTTTCTGCAGATCCAGACACCAGTGCTCTCACGGGAGATGGCGTTGCGCAGACATTTCGGACACTGATGCCGGGTCCTGAGATTCTTCTCGATAGCGGCAGTTCGTCTGCGAATCTTGATACCGTATCTGGGGCCGTAGCGGCCGGTTGTGCCTATCTTTTTTGTCGAAGACATTCGAGTTCCTCCAATTGATGAGGCATGATCATCGTAACCCGGGTTCCGGATCAGAATTTGATCTGCTCGACATCATTGGTTTCTGTTGGTGCTGGAGGGTTTCCTTCCTTCATAAGAAGTTTGCGGATTTCCCTGCCTTTTTCAATGGAAAGCTCAACCACAGTGTCGATTTCTTTCTGGGTCATTCTGCCAATATTCCCTTTCTGCATTGCTCTGATATCACCGTTCTCATCAGTGGTGACGGTGAGCCGCGCTCCGGCAATATCCTCCTCGTCCTGGGTTGGATCGAGAATAAGATTATCTCCGACCTTCACACCGGTAATTGCAATGGGAAGATGGGTGACGGGAAGGGGAAAGTCCTCCATGGGGTGCTCCAGATTCTCGGTAAGCTTTGCAGCGGGTACCGTAGCGTTCCTAAGAGCAGTCATGACCGCAATGGTTGCGGCATCGATAAGGTTTCCGTCCATGTCCAGAGGATAGATATCCATGAAGACGATAAAGACCTTGTCCTCATTGGGAACCTTCAGAGCCTTGAGAGTAATGGTCTCGGACTCGCGGATTCCCCTGTCAACAACTCTGGCAACCTCGATTGCCCTGGGGGAGGGAGGTCCGGTTTCGAACTGTGGTGATGCAAGAGGAACAAGTTCCGCTGTGGTGGTTATGACACCCTTATCCTTGGAATCGGGATAGGGGTCACCCAGTATGATCTTGATCCCGGCAATAACATCGGTATCTCCCAGTTTGACTCTGGCGGATCCCTCGGCCATTCCGATGGGGTTCTCGATAATAGTAATATCCCGGATTTCGTGTGGTTTTCTTCCGTCGATCCTCTTCCCACGGGAAAGGAGGTTCTCCACATAATCACGTTTGATCTCTGAAATTACAACTTCATCAGCCATGGTATCTCCTCCTTATTCTGCAGAGTATCTCCTCATCAGGGCATCTTTCTGCATTTCGTAGATCCGGTGGCAGGCATCGATCGCCATTTCCCGGGCCTGGGTGAACTCCTCCTTGGTGAAGTGACCGTCCATCTGCAGAAGAACGACCTCATCAGTGGTTGGTATGATCGCAATGGGAAGGTCGGCCTGACCCACATTGTCCTCAAGTTTCCCCAGATCAAGAACAACAGTGTCCTCGATCTTTCCTGCAGCACAGGCTGTTACCAGTGCCTTCATTGGAATACCTGCATCTGCAAGGGCAACACTGGCAGCAGTAAGTCCTGCAACTCGTGTCCCCGCATCTGCTTCAAGCACTTCGATGAACACGTCCACCACAGATCGTGGGAACTGTTCGGTGAAGACGACGCTCTCAAGGGCCTCGGCAAGGACCTTGGATATTTCATTTGACCTCCGATCAGGTCCCGGGCGCTTCCTGTCGGAAACGGAGAAGGTGCACATATTGTACTTGACCCGCACTATGGCTTTCATTGCTCTCTGCATATGCCTGGGATGGAGCTCCCTGGGCCCATACACTGCAGCCATGACCTTATTCCCACCCCACTCGAGATAGGCTGATCCGTCGGCACGCTTCAATACACCTGCCTCCAGTTTTATGGGTCTGAGTTCATCATACTTTCTTCCATCGAGTCTCAGACCGTCTTCTCTTAATAATTTAATATCAGAATCCATAATAATTCCTCATTCAATTGTAATTTTCATACATTTACTCATTATTCTTTCCTTCAATCATTACCATATCATGTTTCAATAATTAGCTCATAAATCTCATCAATAGCTCATAAATCTCTTTCATTAACTTACTCATTCCTTCATTTTTTCTTTCAATTATTCATTAACGTACTCACTCTTTCTTTCATTCATTCTTCATTCACACGCTCAAATTCCTCATCCTTGAGAATCTGTTCCTTGGGTTTTTCCACTGCCGGTTTTTCCTCCGGTTTCGTATCATACCCCTCCAGAACATGCGGCGTATCAATAACCGGTTTATCTATGATCGGTGCTGAGATTGCTGGGGACACGGGAGGTGTTGGTGGCTGAAAGGAACGGATCTCCGGTGATGGGATCGGTTCAGGTTGGGGAACTTCCTTTTCCTCAACTGTCGTCACCGGAGCTTCCACTGGCCCTGCATCCTGAACTGACGGGGGGTCCTGTGGTTTACTGTCATCACTCTTTGGCCCATCATCCCGCATATCAGGGACTTGTTCCTTTGGGTGGGGGTTCGGGGGTACGATCTTGGGAACCACAGGCTCTCCCGGATCGTTTGTGGAAAGAACGTTGTTGAGATATTGTTCCACTGATTCGGTGAGTCCGAACTTGTGAGATTCACGCTCGATGAACTGAATGGCGTTCATGGCGATCCTGATCTTTTCTGGTTCCCCATCGATCCATATCCTTCCGTTCTGCCCCACAAAGAGACGACACATGGTCTTCTGCTTGATCAGGGAGATCATAGACCCGCCCTTTCCGATAACACGCGGAACCTTGGTGGGAGAGATCTCTATGATCTGACCTCCGGTGAGCTTCCGTGAACCCTGGTCCTTCATGGTGATCTGGATCCTCTTGATCTCATCAACAATGTAGATCCGGGCCAGAAGGGTATCACCTGCATTCAGATATCGGGCGGTATCCCCGAAATCGACCCTCCAGGGCACCTCATTCACATGAAGGGGTGCTGGGTAGGGTGAGTTCACGTCAACCAGCCAGGTTGTGGGGCTGACATTTTGTACGATACCTATCACAAGATCATCGGGTTTTGGGATATATCTCCCGCTCAGGGGTATCACATTCACATAATTCGATGTGACTGATTTGAAACCCATCTGGGAAGCATAAATTTTATTGTCACGCTGATACGTGTTCTTACCTGCCTTAAGGTTCCCCTCGTCCAATACTTCACCTGGAATAACGAGGGTCCTTTTCGGTCCATTTTTTCCATTTTCCATAATATCACTTCAAAAATATTCTTTACATAAATGGTTTTAAAAAAGAAGCATTTTTTTCCTTCTTCTCAAGAATACGTCATTTGCTTTTCCCGATTTTATTTAAGGTTTTCCACGATCCTCGTAATCACATTACCGTGGGTCTTCTTGTTGAGAAGTCCGAGAAAATCGGTTTGCATACCGGCGGGTATCTCAAAAACACCTGCCCAGGAACCATCTTTCAGCCACCCTTCCTTTAAAAGGGTACCAACATTATGAAGTTCCCGATATGAACCTCCTGCAAATTCAGGAGGAATCTTCACTGCGATCTTGATCTTTTCAAGACGAATGGGGATCAGAGGTTTCAGGGCTTTCAGGACAAGGGTAACCTGTTCTTCCACGGATTTAAAGGGATCGACGTGAATACGCGCCTCATCCATGGCGAGTTCGATCCGGGTGGGGGGGTGGGGGGTGCGGGTTTGGGGATTGATGGCATTCTGTGCAATGGTAGTGATTATCTGTTTCTTCTTATCCTTAGCCATCTTCCTGCGTTGATCCGTTGTAAGCTGGATGTCCCCTTTCCTGAGAATGATTTTTGCGATCTCAATTGGATCATCGGTACCGAACAATTTGTTCAGGTTTTCAGTCGAGGCACGGTCCCCTTTCTTGGCATCCTTGAATATCTCATCACTGGCAAGATCAACGGTTTCTGTGGTACCCTCTCTGAAAGCCATGGCATTGTCTGGATCCACCAGAACCTCGAAATGACTCCCTTCCTTTACATATCTGGCTATTACTGCATCTTCAAGAGTTACCATGACCATTACCTCCATGACAGATTATCTCATCCTTCCTGTTCCAGCCCATTCTTCTTCAATTCATTTGTCCAGATCTTTATTCTCAACGCTTTTCAAATATTGTGATCGTTTATCTTTTTTTCATGACCATACCATTGAAAGAGTATCACTCATGGTATCAAGAGTGCGTTTTACTTCTTCTTGCTCTTGGTTGTACCCTTGCCTGTACCCTTAGTTGTATGCTTGGAAGGCCTCTTGGTAGTTCCCTTTGCCTTCTCAAGAAGCTTTTCTGCTTCTTTCAGTCCGACCTTCTTGAATGGCTGCTTGGTAGTGACGATGCCGATCTCGATATTTGCGGCCATTATCTCACCCTCCATCGCAGCATTGATCCCTTCGGTACCAAGTTTGATTGCCTGATTCAGGGTCATGTTCTCCTTGTACTTATCCTCGAAGATCTCCATGACCACATTCCGTCCGGATCCGATACTTCCGGCATGGTATGCCATAAGAGCACCGCTGGGATCCGTTTCATACAGATGGATGCCGCGGGTATCCACACCACCGATCAGGAGAGCGGTTCCAAAGGGTCGGACACCGCCGTACTGTGTGTAGCTCTGCTTGAAATCACAGATCTTCTTGACCAGGGTCTCAACGTAGATCTCCTCATCATAGGTGATCTTATTGATCTGGGCCTCGATCCGTGCCCTGTCCACAAGGCTCCTGGCATCAGCCACAAGTCCTGAGGTTGCACATCCGATCTGTGAATCGATCTTGAATATCTTCTCATGTGACTTCGCCTCAACAAGTTTGCTTGAGAGTTTTTTGTCAACCATGAGGATGACTCCATCATTAAATTTGATTCCAACAGTCGTGGAGCCACGTTTGACGGCTTCCCTGGCATACTCGACCTGGAACAGGCGTCCATCAGGGGAGAAAACCGTTATTGCTCTGTCATAAGCCATATTTGCTTGCTGCATATCAATTCCTCACAATCAATTTTTGTAGGATTATTTTATTACTCATTAGTAATTCACTTACTAATTATTACTTATAAATTATCACTCGTTAATTATTACCCGTAAATACATTACTCGTCAATTCGCTACTCATAAATATACTCGTTAACACAAAGGAACTCAAAACTGGGAAGAATGGTCCTCCACCTTTTTCTCTGAGGACTCATTGAGTTTCGTCACGGATTCCTTGGGAACCGGAACCTCAGGCATTCCGACCTTTCCCTGCACCCCACCGATAAGCATGTTGTGCATCTGAGTCACATCAGGGATCTTAACCTCTGCTTCGATCTCCAGACCCTGGGGTAGAGTGTTCTCACCCCTCTGGAGCGTTCGAAGTCTTTCCAGCTTTTGTTCGTTGGACTCAAATCGGGAATAGAAATCCTCTGCGATTTGATGAACTAAGCTTTTTTTCATCTCGTTCGTATCATTATTCATCGTAATCAGGCTCCGAACAACCATCCTATATTAAATAAAGTTTCCCAAATCCCCGAATCATCCATCCGAAATCACTCGTCTCTCTTTTCCTCGATTGCCTTTATCAGCGCAGTAACGGATTTGTTCAACGGCACTTTTACACCAGCGATCTCGGCATAATGGGCCACAGCTCCGTTGATGGAATCGATCTCGGTTCTCCTTCCACGCTCGATATCCTGAAGCATGCTCGATTTGTTGTCGGCAGTATTCTTGATCACTCCCACGGTCTTTGCAAGCATATCGCAGTTGGGAAGCCGGATATCGTTGGCCCGGGCGGTTCGTTCCACTTCCTCCACCACCCCCTTCACTGTTTCCATGAGTTCCGGTATCTCCAGTATCTTTCCGTTCTTCAGCCCGGTTATTGCAGTGAGTGGATTGATGGCCGCATTCACGATGAGCTTTGCCCACACCTCGCCGCAGATATTCCGTGTGACCCTGGTCGGAATGCCCGAGGAATTGAAGAGGTTCGTGATATTCCTGGCGATCTCGTCATCCTCACGATCCACGGACCCAATCACGGTTTCCCCCCTCCCCGCATGGATGATATGTCCGTTCTCTTTAAACGTGATACCGTTGCTCGTCACCCCGGCAAGGATATGCTTGTCCCCGAAGTGACTTATGATGATCTCGTCGTTCCCCACACCGTTCTGCAGGGTCATGAAAACATCCCCTTCTTCCGCGAATTGGCGGATAGTATCCACGGCAAACTCGGTGTTGTATCCTTTCACCGTGAAGATGAACACTTTGCCCTTCTCCGGAGGGATATCAGAGGGTTCGATGGCGGCAATAGGGTGATAGACCCCCTCCGTAATCCCGGATATCTTCAAACCATGATCCCTCACTGCCGTAAGATGGGGTTCCCTGCCGATGAGAGAGACTTTAGTAACCGTAGAAAGAAGCCCTCCTATGAAGCTCCCCAGGGCTCCGGCTCCGACAATGATGATATGTGGTCTGTACTCCATTGAACGTGTTAGTGATTAGCGATACTATATAAATTGTATGAAAACAAAGATCGAATTCACGTCAAAGAACGAAATGGGGTTTTCAGGACAAAACAGTGCTATGAAACTGCTGACATTGTATCGGGACAGTTCATCTACAAAACAAATATCAATTAAAACGGAATGCTCCGTAGTATGATAGAAGCGACAATAATCACCTTCCTGGGGACAGGGGGGGGAAGATTCGCCACCATCTACCAGAAGCGGGCGACTGGTGGCATCTATATTCAGGATTCCCTGAATATTCACATGGATCCGGGGCCCGGAGCTCTGGTGCGGATGCTGGATGAAGGGCTCGATCCACGAGGAACCAATGGTATCCTGGTGACCCATGCCCATCCTGACCATTACGGTGACGCCGAGATCCTCCTGGAAGGGATGACCTGCGGATGCACCCAGAAACGTGGCCTTCTCGCAGGCTCGAAAAGTGTGACCAAAGGTGAGGGAAATAACGGTCCGGCCATCTCCAATTATCATCAGTCCATGGTGGAAAGGGTGGAGACCATATATCCGGGAAACTCCTTTTATTTCGGGGATCTCGAGATCCATGGGGGAAAGACATTCCATACGGACGGGACTGCCGTGGGATTCAATCTTCTTACCAAGAACGGACAGATATCCTACATTCCGGATACTTCATACAGTGACGAGATCATCGAATTCTACAAAGGTGCGCGAGTACTTATCATTTCCAATACCCGCCCCCTCAACCAGAGGATCCCCTTCCATCTGGCCACCGAGGATTCCGCTCACATCATAGAGCAGATCGAACCCGAGATCGCCTTTCTCACCCATATCGGCTTCAAGATCGCCACCAACCATCCTGCAAAAGAGGGAGAATGGATAACCGAGAAAACTGGGATAGAAACGTATACAGCAGAAGACTTCATGAAGGTCATCGTATCAGAAAATGGTGTATTAATTAAGAGGAAGGCACCGAAGGTGGGGCCGGATAATGGTCATGGGGACGCGGGAGGTAACGGAGCAGCAGATAGTAGTGAAGTAGCAGGTGGAAGCGGAGTGGGAAATGGAAGCGAAGTAGGAGATGGAAGTGGGCCGGCAGAGGGAAGTAGAAAGTCAAGGAAAAATGGAACGACAGAGGAAAGTCGAGCGGCAACGGGGGAAAAGGTCGAACTTAGAGATGCTAACGGCAACAATTGAGGAGGAATGACCGATCTCATCCCGTTACTACGATCCCTATCACGAAGTGAAGAAACAACTGGGTGATCTGGGGATATCACCTTCACGAAGAAAGGGCCAGAACTTTCTCGCCTCATCTGACGTAGCATCACATATTATCGATTCGGCAGAGATCAGTTCGGAAGAAAAAATATTGGAGATCGGACCGGGACTTGGAATTCTCACCTTCCAACTGGCGGATCGTGCGAAAGAGGTCATTGCCATAGAACTGGAACCGGTGTTCGCGGATCACCTCCGGAGGGAAGCTGAAAAACGGGATATCACCAATATCACGGTCATCCAGGGGGATGCCTTATCCATTGACCTACCGGTATTTGATAAAGTGGTAGCAAATCTCCCATATAGTATCTCATCACCCCTGACCTTCCGGCTTCTTTCCATGAATTTCGGATCTGCCATCCTCATGTTTCAGAAGGAGTTCGGGCTCAGGCTGATAGCAGGACCCGGCACAAAACAACGAGGGGTTCCAACCCTGAAGGCTAATTACTATGCTGAGATGGAGGGGCTATTCGAGGTTCCGGCTGAAGCATTCTACCCTGTTCCCCAGGTGGACTCTCTTGTTCTCAGAATGACCCCACGGCCATTTCCCCACGATGTGCAGGACAGGGACTTCTACATGAAACTCATCGATATCATTTTCCAGCACAGAAGGAGAAAACTCAGGAACACGTTACTGATCGGCTTCATGAATCTGCCGGGAGTTTCCGGGATGGGAAAGGATGAATTCAGAACCCTCGTAGAAAGTTCCGTTCCCGGAAAATTACTGGATCTGAGACCCGAACAACTGGAAGTGGAGGAGATGGTCCTCTTATCCAACAGCCTGTGGGATGGACTGACCACACATAGGTGAACCTCCCATTGTTATATTCGAATAGCTGTGTGTTATGAATGGGATATCCACGTACAATGAAAAATGTCTGAGCCCGATCTACGAAATGTGAATGGCCATGATCTTCAGGGAATCCTCACACTGAATGGACCGGATAACGCCCTTCGGGACGTGGATAAGGGATCCAGGGTGGATAGCATAATTCTTCATACCCACACGAATGGTGCCCTTCCCTTCAAGAATATAGTAGATCCCGGTGGAATTGGAGTGAGGTTTCATCTCGCTCCCATTGTCAATGGTCAGAAGCGGGATCTTGAGATCTTCAGAAAAGAAGACCATGGCAGGATTATTATCCTTCGAATACTTCAGGTAATCCTGGATATTGGCCACCATGACCTTTTCCACGGGATAAATTGGCATGGAATTCTTTGCCCGCGTCATAAAGTGTTCGTATTCACGATTGTACTCATCCATTTCCTCAGGGGACATATTGTCCACCCGGCTGATATCATCATCAATCACATCTACAATTATCTTCTCACGCATATTATTCTTCTTTGCCAGTTTTTTCAGGTTTTTTTCCTTCGGGTCATGATTACCCTTAGGAGACAAAACACGACCCCGTTTTTCAGGGATCCCCTTCTCACTATTCACCCCATTTACAAAGGGCTTTGATTCGCTTGTTATGGTCATTTTGTCACCCCTCTAAAGTAACAATTCTGCTCGATGATGGCTCAAAGATAAGAGAACGAAAAAGAAAGTATTACCTTTCCATGAAGTAGAAAACCTATGTCGCCAGAGAGCACAAAGCGCGATAAAGTACAGTATGAGCTGCTGTTGTTCGATTTCCTTTCCCTTCTCTATCCTCCATGCGGAATGAAGGGTATTATCAGTTAAATACTTTGTGTTGGAATGACTGATTGAAACCAATAAATTCGCAATTCGGTAACTATCGTTCACTTTATTGCTAATAATGGGAAATAAAGCAATAGGAATGCTGTAATGAGAGAAGGAGAAATGAGATGTAGGAATTAGAAAATGTAGGAATGGGAGGAGAACCAATGAGATGTGGGAACAAGAAAGTCGCCTTCGGCGACAACTTCTCTCTTTCAAGGGTCTAATTCAA
>CAZTGJ010000028.1:0-17246 GCA_964613025.1 uncultured Thermoplasmata archaeon
CCCCATTGAAGCTGGGTTGTCCGGTATGTGGTTTCATTCTGGGCGACAAATTTCCATGTCTGAAAAGACGTGGCCCCATTGAAGCCGGTGTGATCCTTCGAGGATTACCGGGGAAAAGTTCAAATTTCCATGTCTGAAAAGACGTGGCCCCATTGAAGCGATTCTTTAAGTGAAGAATTACTCGATACAGTTGGACAACATCTCGAAATGTTTATATATCGCTGTTTTGATTCCCTTCATGTGAAATCATGACCCAGGCTCTCATGAAAAAAATCTCCCATATCGAAAATTTGCTTCTGGAGATCAATGCAAAAATTGACAATTTCCTTGGTTTCGAGGATATTTCTGAAAAGGAAAAACTCGAAATCAAGACATTACGTTCACAAATTGTTTCGGATGGTGAACTCAGCTTCGATGACGTTTTCAAGGAGTAATCGTGGTGTATGAGATTACGTTCCATAAAAAGGCCGCTGCGAATATTCACTCTCTGCCGAAGGCTCAGAAGGACCGAGTGAAGCATGTTCTGGAGCAATTGCAAATCAATCCGTTTTCCTATCCGTATCGAAAAATTCGTGGAGAGACAAATATTTACAGAATTCGATTCGGGGGATATCGCCTGTTGTTTGAAGTAGTTGATGAGCACGGAAAGATCATTGTGCTGAAATTTGAGAAACGAAGTACCGTTTATGGATAGTCGAAGGGTGCGAGCACTCGGACAGCAACCTGGATTCCAATCCGCAAGGCCCGAGGAAATATGTGAGGAAGGTTCTGGAGGACCAGGGGGGGCGGGGGAAATCATTAAATATTCCAAATCAATTTGATGCCTCATAAATATCATTGATTGAAGGTGATGACCATGAGTGGTCATATCAATATTGTTCAATTCAGAAACAAGGGAATCGGGTGATGCTCATGATCTCTGAATACCGAGATATGTTCACCCGGGCCATGGGCGGTGGAAATGAACCCTTTCCCTACCAGACACGGTTGGCAACGGACCCGGAAATACCGACCCTCATTGACGTACCCACAGGTGCCGGGAAAACGGCGGCGGTGGTTCTGGCGTGGTTGTGGAGAAGGAGATTCGCCGACCGGACCATCCGGGGGGGGACGCCGCGGCGGTTGGTGTATTGCCTCCCGATGCGTGTGCTGGTGGAACAGACACGGGATAACGTCATCATGTGGCTTCACAATCTTGAATTGCTGGGCGGCAGGGCTGAAATTCTGAATAGGAAGGTCGTTTCGTATAATCCATCATGGGAGGATCCCGAAAAGATCTGTGTAACAGTTTTGATGGGCGGTGCAGATCAGGATCAATGGGACCTCCACCCTGAGAGGAATGCCGTGATCATTGGAACCCAGGACATGCTCCTTTCTCGTGCGTTGAACAGGGGTTACGGAATGAACCGGTACCGATGGCCTATGCACTTCGGCTTGTTGAACAATGATTGTCTCTGGGTGATGGACGAGGTCCAGTTGATGGGTGTGGGAGTCGAAACCACAGCACAATTCCAGGCTCTCAGGAATAAACTTCATGCCTGGGGCAACAATCGATCTATTTGGATGAGCGCAACGCTGGGGAAGGAGCAAATGTATACCGTAGATCAAATGAGCCATCCGGAAGAATGGCCAAAAGCATCTCTATCGGATTTGGATATGTCCAATGAAGTTCTTCGGAAAAGAAAAGAAGCCGTGAAGAAAATTGAAAAGGCTACCCTTGAACTGACAGCGGAGAATTGCTCCAAAAAGGATTGCAAAAATTATGCTACCGAGGTTTCCAATTTCGTGATCGATCATCACAAGACCGGGACATTGACTCTGGTGATTGTGAACAATGTCAAACGGGCACAGGAGATCCTCAGACACTTATTGAATCATGAAGAAGAGGGAGTCCCTAAAAGAACGCCCGAGAATACTGCTGTCCTCCATTCGAGATTCAGGCAGCCGGACAGAGCGGAGAGAATGAAACTTCTGGAAAAGGATGGCGACCGGATTATTGTCTCCACGCAGGTCGTGGAAGCCGGGGTCGATATTTCAGCGAGAACGCTGATCACTGAGATCGCACTCTGGCCGTCCCTGGTACAGAGATTCGGCAGATGCAATCGCAAGGGTGAGATCACACAAGATGAACAACAGGGTAAACCGATCATTTTCTGGATCGATATTGATGAGGGTGAGAAGAAGGAAAGCAAGGGTCTTACACTGCCCTACGAAAAAGAGGATATCGATATCTCCAGAAATTATCTGTTAAAACTTGAAAATGTGGGTTCTGCCAGCCTTGAAGAAAATGTAAAATTCAATCCAAAATCCATTATTCGCCCAGTCATTCGCAGGAAGGACCTGATCGAACTGTTCGACACCACTCCAGACCTGACCGGCAACGATCTCGATGTTTCACGTTATGTGCGGGATGGAGATGACAACGATGTCCAGGTGTACTGGAGAACGATTTCGGATGATGTCCCTGGCAAGGATTTCAAGAAAGCCCAGCGTGAGGAACTTTGTTCTGTGTCAATCGGGGAGATCAAAGATTATCTGAAGAAAGTGGAGGCGAAAGGAATCAGCGGTTGGAGATGGGATCATCTGGATTCTCGATGGGAACTGGTAAAAAACCCAAGGCCAGGACAGGTCATCCTTCTGGATTCGAAAAGTGGGGGATATGACCCCATAATTGGCTGGGTTGGACAAACAGGGAAGAAAACGGAAGCAGTGAAACCTATTCCCCTGCCCGACAAGCCATCCATGGAAAATGAAACGAACGAGGGAATGAATGAAGATATCAATTCAAAGATCGGACGATGGGTTCCCATAGATGAACATTGCAATTCAGTTTCGGAAAAAGTGAAAGAATTGGCCGACATTATGGAACTCCCAACAAACCATTGCGCGGTGCTGCGGTGGGCTGGTCTGTGGCACGATGTGGGCAAGGCGCATGAAGCGTTCCAGAATATGCTTCTGAAGAATCGTGATAATGCCGATTCACTGAGAGAAAAGGGGTTGTGGGCGAAATCCGACAGTAAAGGCTCGAAGGCAGAATATTTCATGCGGGAAGAAGGGAAAAAGGTTCCACGCAAGTTTTTCAGGCACGAACTGGCATCGGCTCTCGCCTGGCTGCAAACGAAAGGTGCTCATCATGATCAGGGAGACCTGATCGCATATCTGATAGCCGCTCATCACGGGAGGGTCAGGCAGTCGATACGATCACTTCCTGACGAAAATGAACCACACGATGAAAAGACTCTTTTCGCGAGAGGAATATGGAACGGCGATACGTTGCCACGGGTTCCCGGAATCACGGATGGTGAGATTGAATTGAACCTTTCTCTGATGAATATGGGTGAAGGAAGCTGGCTGGAAAGGACGCTGCGGCTGCGGGACGAATACGGCCCGTTCGAGCTGGCACTGCTAGAAGCGGTTCTCAGGGTGGTCGATTGGAAGGTTTCCGCCGCCGAGGAAGGGGAGGCGAGCCAATGAGCGGAGAAGTCAATGAGATCATTCTGGAAGGATGCGCACCGGTGCCATTGGCGCATTATCTGAAAGCACTGGGGATTCTGAGGTTGGTCTCGGAGCAAGTAGATTCTGAGGCGAGGGGATATTGGAAGAATGATGCCTTCGTGTTAAGAACGATAATGAGTAGAGATGAGCTTGTAGATTTCTTTCTGAATGATTACAGACCCACGCCGATCGTTGCTCCCTGGAATGGTGGTAGTGGATTTTATTACCAGGAAGAGAAATTGGAAGAGAAAGACCCAATAACTGGGAAAAGAATCAAAACCGGAGTTCGAAACCAACCTACTGCAGCTACAAAAATCGTTGATTCCATTTTATTGTCTTCTGACGATCGCTTCTGTCTTTATCGAAAGTGTCTCAGTGTATCCAAAGAGGTTGTTAATCATATGAAACTTAAAGAGGCACCATCAGGAGATGGGAAGTCAGATATGATCCAGGCTCTACGAAACAATTTGCCAGACGACATAATTTCGTGGTTGGATACAGCAGTTGTATTGACCTCAGATAAACCAAAATACCCGCCTTTACTTGGTACGGGTGCAAATGATGGAAATACTGACTTTACAAGCAATTTCATGCAACGATTATGCGACGTAATCTGTATAGACAATGGAGAACCGAAGAACGGTTCAGATAGTTATCTAAATAGCTCGTTATTTGCCAGTTCCGTAAGTAACCTCCTCAAGAAAGTTGCTATCGGCCAGTTCTACCCTACTGCCGCGGGTGGAGCGAACGCATCTATTGGATTCGATTCTGATTCTTTAGTGAACCCTTGGGACTACATTTTAATGCTTGAAGGTGCATTGTTATTTTCATCTTCGTGTGTGAAGAAACTTGAGAACAGAGCCGTCGGTGCCATAAGTGCCCCTTTCAGTGTGCGGCAAGTTGGTGCAGGCTATGGGAGTGCGACCCAAGAAGATGAAAAAACTTCGAATTCAAGAGGTGAAATTTGGGTGCCTCTTTGGGAGGAACCCACAAGTCTCCTTGAAATGAAATCATTGATGGCCGAAGGGCGTGTCAATGTAAAGAGAAGATCTGCAGTAAATGGGGTGGATTTCGCCAGGGCTATCGCTGGTTTGGGTGTTGATAAAGGAATATCATCATTCCAGAGATATGGTTTCATGCTTCGGAATGGTCTCGCATACTTTGCAACTCCACTTGATAGATTTCAGGTAAGAAGGCAACCTCAGGTAGACCTTCTTTACGGAATCGATAACTGGCTGAACTTTTTTAAAGGAAAGGCTACATCGGATAAGGCCCCGGCATCGGCAGGGAGAGCATTAAGAAACCTCGAAACCTCCATACTGTCATTATGTAAAAGCAAGGGACCATTAAGGGTTCAGGAAGTCCTGATCTCGCTCGGTAATTGTGAGAAGGCCATGGCCACGAGTGAGAAGTGGACCAGAGAGGCATTCTTAAAACCAATTCCACCACTCTCCCCAGAATGGTTGAAAGAGGCGGATGATGGCAGCCCCGAGTTCAGACTGGCTGCAAGTCTCGCCTCTGTTTACGGACAGTATAGGAATAGAGAGGGCAGGACGGTTTTTGTACCTGTCCGTTCTCAACTGGAGCCTGTTGCCAGTTCTGTGAAGGAAGGAAAAACAAGTAAGGTCTGGTGGGTAAAAGAAGCAGATAGAGATATCGTATGGTCGAAAGGGAATCCCATCAAAACACTGAACGCAGTCATGTCGAGGCGAATAATGAAAGCGCAACAATCAGGGGCGAGTACCTATCCCGACCGCGGAAATCTGTGGGCCGAACCTGGGGATATTGCCGATTTCATAGAAGGAAGGATTGATGTCGATAGAATATCAGATTTGTTATGGGGCCTTATATTGATTGATTGGCCAGCTGTCAAGGGCAGACTCATAAAGGTAAGAACCATGGAAAACGTTCTTTTCCCTGGCGCAACTTATGCCTTGCTAAAACTCTGTTTTTCAGGAGGAAAGGTCGAAGATGTTGAGATACCACTCTCTCCGCAGATACATAGGAGGGCCGCAAACGGGGATAGTGTGCGGGCAACAGAACTGGCTTCCCGGCGACTGAGAGGTTCCGGTCTGATGCCTGCGATCGGTGGGATCACATCCTCAAAGGAAACGATGCAGCGTATTGCGGCTGCGCTAATTTTCCCCATCAATGATTATCAACGACATAAGTTAGTCGATGCGGTTTGTAGACCGCAGAGTAATATGGAAGACAAAATGGAGGAGTGATTGAAATGGACATGAACGATTTGATGAAACAACCGCGCTTGCTGATGGAAGTGAATCTGAAACCAATCCAGGGAACGAGATTCCAGCCAACAGGATTTCCCGATTTAGGTGCCGCAACTTACAACATGGCTGATGGAGCCCAGATGCTTCTTTTGGAATCCGCTCAGAGCATGGCCAATAGGATGGAATCCGTTTGCTGGGACAAAAAGAAGAGCGACCTTGTGAACCCATTGATTGGATTACCTTATGTGAGAGTAGTCAACAACAAAGGTGAAGTGCTCACGAATTCAATACTGGAATCACACCGGATAAACAGTCCTTACATCCTTGAGAGCAAGGACAAAACTTTCTTCAATAAACTAAAGGAAGAACTGGGAGCAATGGAAACGGGACCTGTGGATCACAAAAAGTTCGGACGAACTTTACTCAAGTATGATGTGAACACTCTTCTTCACGGGGTTTTCCTTGCAAGGAAGGAACTTGCAGGAGGGAGGTTACGACTTCCCAGAGCGCTTTCTTCATTTGTAGAGGGTGAGAATATCACTATCGCCCCCAGTGGCGGGGTCAAGATGGATCATGTGAATCCAAAGGGCGATACAAAGAAAGGTTTCGGGCACGTACCTTTCCATAGAGATGAGTACACCGGGAAAATCACCGCCTACTTCAACCTTGATCTGGCCCAGATCAAGGGGTATGGGCTTGGGAACGATGTCGAAGAACTCCTTGTCAACATCGCTCTATTCAAGATCAGGATGGTTCTGAAGAACGGCCTACGATTCAGAACGGCCTGTGATCTTGAACAGGAAGGTGAACTCCGTGTGACCCGGCCTGAAAGCTTTGCTCTGCCCACCATAGAAGAACTAGATAATAGAATGCCGGGCCTGATTAATAGAGCAAGCATCCACTTTTCAGAGCCAAGAGTCACCATTGTAAAATATGAAAAGTGATCCCATGCTCAATTTAGAAATTCGTTTTCTTGCTGGGAAATACCATGCTACCCCATGGGATCGACAGGTCAACGAAGGAATAGTCGAGTGGCCCGTATCACCATGGAGGATACTACGGGCTCTTATCTCAACATGGTACTGGAAGGCACGGGATGATGTAGAGGAAAACACTATGCGCTGTCTGGTTGAAAAGTTGGGATGTTCTCCCAGATACAGACTTCCTGATGCCTCTCGCGGGCACACAAGACACTATATGCCTCTATATCGAGTTGACCTGAGTAAAGGAAACTCGTCCAAAATATTCGATACATTCGCTACAATACATAGAAACGATTACGTAGGTGTTTCGTGGCCCGATATCGAATTATCCGATACTGAAGCCAGAGCACTGGATGTCTTGCTCGAAAGAATGGGATACCTGGGAAGGGCCGAATCCTGGGTCGAGGCAAAACGATGCGAATCAGGTTTCATTTGCAACTGCTCCCCGATGCAAGACGGTTCAAATAGTAATAGTAATGTAGAAATTGTGAAGACTCTCGTGCCGTTATCTGTGACTCAATATATGGATTGGAGAACGAACTGGATCGAAGTTCAAAGGGGAATCAAACTACGAGAAAAACAGAGTAAGGCTCAGAAAAAAGGAAAGCCTATCGAAAAGGTGAAACTCTCCCAAAAGGACATCGAAATAATAGAGGCACAGGTTCCAACAGATATATTCGAAGCGCTTCAAGTTGAGACGACAACCCTGAAAAAATTCGGGTGGAGCCAGCCTCCAGGCAGTCAGTGGATTACCTATACAAGACCTGCGGATTCGTTTCAGATTAAACCCGGTTCCCGATCAGGCAGAGAGGACGTCGATAAGCCTACCGTGGCACGCTACTCCATTGCGAGCCAGGCGCCCCCGCGTTTGACCGATGCCATATCGGTAGCGGACAGAGTGCATGTTTCACTGGTGAAATATTCCGACGGTTCAGAGGTATTCACCGGATGTGACGATAACAATCGACCTTTGAAAGACCACAGGCACGCCCACATTTTCATAGAATCAAACCTTGCTCTTGGAAAAGGTAGACGCGGTGATATCACGCACGTAACGATCTATTCGCCCATGGGCTTCGGGCGCGACGAACGGCATGCACTGGACAGGCTCACGAAGGTGTGGGGTCACGGAGGACATGACATCCAATTGATACTGCTCGGAGTGGGCAAACCTGCCGATATCGCAGGGAGTGATTTGGGAAAAGGCATGTGCCCGATTTTCGCCGCATCCACAACATGGGTATCAAGAACTCCTTTCATTCCAACCAGACATCTTAAAGCCACGCGAGCTGGTGTCCCAAAACTCGATGAAATTGGCCTTCAAATTGGAAGCGCAGAACATGATCTCCGTCGGCTATTGAAGGAAAATGAGTTCCCGGAACCAGTTTCCGTTGATCTGGTGAATTCGACGAATTTAGCAGGGAATTGGACCAGATGGCTTCATTTCCGTAGGGATAGGAAAAACGGTGAGGGGACCAAGAGCTCGAACATGGGTTTTGGATTCCGGATCGTTTTCCCAGAATCTGTGGAGGGACCAATCTCTGTTGGGTATGGTGCACATTTCGGTCTCGGCCTCTTCAGCCCCGAATAGAAACCCGTCAATAACACTACGCCCACAAATCTTTCGGCCTCTAACCTCATCCTGCTCCACCATCCCATCGAGTTCACCCCCTGGGGCGTTCAGCCCCCTTTTGACCTCGACCACCTGAAAAGGGTGCATCGCACATTTCGATGAAAACGAACACACTCTTCATGGACAAAGCAGATGTTGCAGATGGTTACGAATCTATTTGGGAGTGGTGTTTGATGGGTGGAAATGAGGTTGTTTGGCCGCGCGATTCAGGATGCAGATGACTATTGAAAACTGTTGTCCCTTGGGTTGACCCCGAAGGGATCAATAACGTAGATTTAACGAGGATTTTAATGTGAGAATAATTGGTGATGTATTCACAATTGGTTTCTGGTGCTCTTCTTTCAGGTCCTATACAAATTGAAACCGCTGATTGCGTATTTCAAGTTAGGGTAGGTATTAACAAACGGCCGTTAAAATGACTGGTTTCATGGTCAACAAACGTCCGGTAAAATGACTAAATAGGGATGCATGCACTTAGATTCTACAGAATACGAAAGAGAAATAGAAGGATATATTAATAATCGCATTGACATGCTATGCAATGTCAAAGATGTTATCAATGTCAGACACCAGTAAAAGGATATTTTTTTGGATAGTTATCATTCTCATGGCCACCGGTGTCCTCGCCATGGTCATCAACAGACATTTTGTATTCCGGAAAATAGATGAGCGATCCGATTGGATGTCTTCCACATACGAGGCGGAAGCCGGAGGATGGAAATTTTCTTTTAACAGTGAATACGATAACCCTTGGCTGCGGATGAAAGTAAAAGAACCCGGGTGGTATAATTTCACATACTATTATTTCGATGGTGACAAAGGGAGTCAGACGGTATATGCTTGTGAGAAATCTGAACGGTGTAATAATACGACGATAGACGAAGGGATGCTGCTCATGCGAGGGGAGAGGTCGGACGGGTGGATAGTGATCAACTCGATAGGGGGCTGGGGGGCCGAAAAATTCCCAGCGATATATCACAGAACAACGGAATTGGAGAAGATCGAGGTCGATGGGGAGATGGGATACTTTAAGACATCATGGAAGGAGATTGAAGTGGATAGGTGGGATATATTGTGATATCAGTAACACAACACCATCAGGTCTTCGAAATATAGAATGTCCTTCTCCTCATCCTCACCGTTTCGGTTTTCACTTTTTTCTTCGATATCTTCCATTGATCACTGTCTCAGGTTTTCACGGATGCTATAGATTACACGTTTCTCATTGTCATGATTTGGTAATTCTTCTCCGGGGGTGGGGAGGGGTGTGTGGGGAAAAAGAGGTGGGGGGGGGCGGGAGATGGAAGGGGGGAGCGCCGGATCAAGCGCCAGAGCTGAAGCTGCAACGATTGAATAAATGAATAATAGAAAAAAAAGTAGGAGATAAAAGAAGAGGAAAGAAGACTGAACAGGATCAGTGCAGCTTTGCCCAGCGATAGCTCCGTATCCGCGAACTTTTAGCGGAACTGCTGAAACCGCAGCTTGCACACACTGCATGAGTGGCATGGTAGGTGTGCTTTCCGCATCGCCTGCAGGTGATGTGTGTCTTATTGTTTCTCTTTCCGTATGATGGAGTACCTTTCATTGTGTCATTCCTCCTTTCGAGATGTAGTTAGGATTTCGTGATCAGGGGGGTGATATATAGATCACATTGTCTCCCCTGATTATAGCCAGGTTGAGCTTCCGCTTCTCCTCACCGTTGTAGTATTCTCCGGCACTCTTGAGCACCAGGTTCATGTGAGGGTCGTATCCGTCCAGAACTCCACGGTACGACAGACCGTTCCTGAGCTCTACGATGACCCGTGAATTCAAGCTTTCATTGAGGGCATGGATGGGTTTCACCATGATGTGTTCCTCCCGGTTAGTTTGGTGCACTCATTCAGATAATTTAAGTTTGTCATGATTCTCACCCAATTCTTTTCTGATATCCCCTATTTGTTCTTTTTTCCCTTCTTTCCGGACTTCTTTTTGTTGGCTGCCTTCTTTCGTTCCTTCCAACTCTTCTGGCTCCCCTTGTGATAATCCCGTTTGTGGCTCTTGCCGGTCTCTTTGGACCCGCCGTCCTTCTTATCGCTGGGCATCCCCTGAGTCTTCCGCAGCTCCACATACTCCATGGCAAGATGTTCCAGAGTCTCGGATTTGGACCATTCCTTTCTCACCAGGAGACGTCCTTTCTTCTTCCACCAGAATGCCGGATAGGCAATGTTTGGTTCTTTCACAGGGGTAAGGCCGAGTTTCTTTGCGCAGTCGAAGAGTTCGTCAAGCGTGGGGGAGGGCTGTGCCAGCTCCTTTCTGATCCTCCTGCCCAGATGCCGTGTGATACCGGAATCAAAATATTCAGGATAGATCGCCCAGATCCTGTCGTGCTTTTCAACCATCTTCATTATCGTCCCGAATCGATCAGGACGCCTTCTTCTGCTGCTTCAGCTTCTTCAACTGTTTCTTAGATGGTGGAGGTGTGAAGGGTACCAGAACTGCGTTGAGTATTCCAACCTGACCGGGGCGTGAGGTGATCTTTGCATAGCCTGCATCCGTCTCAACGATAGCTCCCCTGGTAATGATGTTCCGCCTCACATAGTTGGGATTCGAGGGGTTCTCCATTACGGACAGTACCTTTGCCCTCTTTGAGGTATGGGTTTTCGGGTCCATCACATTGGCAGCGGTATCCGACAGAAGGGCTGCTTTACGGTTATTCCCCATTGTGCGGATGGTCTTTGCCCGTCGTGGACCGATTCCGGTGAACACTAACTCCCGGCTGATCTCTCGTGCGAGTTTCTTGCGTAACGGGCGGTATCTGCCTCCGGTGATCTTTTTCTTGGATCTACCCTGCCAAAGCGCCATAATAATTCACGTCCATGATATATTTAATGATAGTTTTGAATGTTATTTTGCATTAATGTGATAAAGAAAATAACAACTGGGGGCTTCCATTTTCAAATCTTGTATTTAACTATTAGCATGGTTTAGTAGAGTTTAGTATGGTTAATGAGGGGCTTTGTACTAATAGTGCTGGATGTGCTCCCATTGGTATGAGGTATGTACTGGTATGGTTATTCCTGAAGTGGCTGTTGTTCCTGTGATATGTGTTGGTCTCTATGTTGTTCATCTTCTGGCTGCTGAAACTGTAGTTCATCCTGCATCGGGACCGGCTCTTCACCTATTGGCATCTCGGTTGGAGGGAGCAGGGGCTCGTCGCTTTGAGGTTGGGGCTGAGACTGAGGTTGAGGCTGGGAATGAGACTGGGGTAGAGATTGGGGTTGAGTTGGAGACTGAGTTTGAAGTTGAGACAGAGATTCAGACTGGGAATGAGACTGAGCCTGGGTTGGAGATTGGGGTTGTGTCTGAGGGAGGTCCGGACTGTCATCAGATGACGGTTCCCGGAATCCAGTTATCGAGGTCTCCTCCGGGATCCCGGCAGTATTGTAGTTGAAGTAATTGTCCCACATGTAATCCAGCGACCTGAGTGCCTCCGGAAGACTTTGTACATTCCACTTCCCGTCCTCTCCCCTGGATGCAAGTCCAAGTCTCTCAAGTTTGTGCAGGGCATCATCGACCTCGAAATCAAGGAGGATATTGAGCCTTCCCTTGAACCATTCCTCCACCACTTTGTCAAGCGTCTCCTCTTCCATGGCTCCGAAGGTCTGCAGGAAGTAGTAGGCCAGTATGGCTTCTTTCACCTCCTCCTCCTCCGCCTCCCCCATCACCGCATCGAATACTCCGGAGTTGTTGTCCAGGTTTTTGAAGTAGAGGCCCAGGGTGAGATTCTTGATGTACTTGATCA
This sequence comes from uncultured Thermoplasmata archaeon, assembly GCA_964613025.1. Classification (GTDB taxonomy): domain Archaea; phylum Thermoplasmatota; class DAOVMN01; order DAOVMN01; family DAOVMN01; genus CAZTGJ01. Next base: position 12,124 of record CAZTGJ010000028.1, read on the forward strand.
CGGTGTTGCGGAATGATATGATGCTCTTGACGGCATACCCCCCAAGCACGATCCCCACGCCGTAAATGATATTCTGGGATGTATCCCCTCCGAGCAGGGTTGCAATCTCACCTCCTACGATGGCAATCGGAGCGAGCAGGAGAGCAAAGATCTTGATTTTGTCGAATGTGCTCATTTTGACCTTTGGGTCGGGAAAGATCATCTCGATGTCGGGAACTGGAACATTTTTAAAATATTTCAGATAGATCTTCTCATCTTTTATTTCCATACCCATTCTGGTTTTCTTTCCCCGATATTTTCGTGCTTTCGGCTGGAACTTGGCAAACATAACCAGACGCTCATAGACATCCATTTCGAACTTCTTCTTGAAAATGAAGAGGAAGGGTGCCTTTTCCGTTCGTCGGGTGATCCCTCGTGAATAAAGATGTAGGATTTCATAATCCGCAAGATTCACAGCAACATTCACTGCCATGGGAGTATCCTGGGCAAAGGCTTCGTCAAGATCCGCTTTCGTGAGAGGTGAGAAATTTGCCCGTTTCATGACCGCCGAAAATGCCGCATCAAACTCAGAAACATCCTGCTGTGGATTCCCAACCTGTGGAGGCGGAGTGACGGGGTCAGGATCGAACGCGTGGTAATTCTCCTTGAGCTCCTCATGCAGGGAATGGAACTCGAAGTGAAAAAGGCTCTTGAGAATATCATAGAAACGTTTGAACTGTACCTTATCATCGCTGCTCATCCTGTCTTCGGACATGAGGTGATCGAACAGGATTTTCTGGCTGACCGGAATGAAATGCTCTTCTGACGAGGTTTGGCCCATGGGGTGCACCACGCATCCGTCGTCTGAATTGGATTATTTAAATCTATCGCGGAACACACCATAATACGTGGGGTTGCCAGAACGACTGTGAGGGGGGAGGCGGGGGGGACAGGGGTGGGGGAACGAAGAGAAAGGAAGAGAAGTAAAGAATAGAATCTACCTTTTTGCCTGGAGATTTGAGTCCGGAGAGAAAAAGATTTCAAACAATGATATATATCCCATGGTGCAGAAAACCAGAAATGCAGGTTTTCACTATGAAAAAATCAGGAGCATTCATACAATCACTGCCAAATACAGGCCGATATCGCGAAAGATTTATAGGAATAGGGAAATGTGGTGCAACATGGAATCCAAGAACGACAGTATCATGCTGATAATGGGTGTCGCGGTACTGCTCATCGCCCTGATGGGTACGGCAGTATTCGAAGGGGAACCCCCATCCGGCAACGCTTTTCTCTTTGATGTTTACTACTCCGATCATTCTCAGGATATTGTGAACCTTCAGGATTATACCGGCGAGGGTGAATCTGATATGTTTACCACAAACTTTACTGGACCATTGAACATCACGCGTATCGAGTTCGAGTTTACCTGGATCGATGACGATACCTCTGAAGCGAACGTAGGCGGACTAGGTGTCCAAAACCAACCGGACAGCTTCAGGCTCACCGTACTCGACCCCTCCGGAGAGGAACAAAGTGATGAAGCTGAAAGCGATATTTCCTCTGAGGAAGGCATCATTGTTCTTACCTTCGAATTCATGGAAATTGTCCAGAACAAGACCGAAAATTCTTCCAGTTCTGCTGAGGCTCTGAGTGAGGAAATAACCACTATGAACGGTATCGGAAGCTGGATTTTTACCATTGAATGTCTTGATGCGGGGAATTCTGAGACCACCACTGGACAGACCACTGCCCAGGATGATGGAAATGACTGGAATCTCAGGGTCACTGCCTTCTATTACGAAGCTAAGATTGAAGAACATGTTATCGCCACTGAATGACCGGAATACATGTACATGGAAAGATGACGATTACTGAATGTGTTGAATAACGAGGTGTGAAGAATGGATGAACAGACCATTGAAGAGATACCCGGCGTCGGTGAGACCACTGCAGAGAAGCTCAGGACAGCCGGATTCACAGAGATCATGGCCATTGCGGTAGAATCCCCAAAAAACCTGGCAGAACTCAGCGGGGTGGGGGAAGCTGTCTGTGCTAAGATCATTGCAGGAGCAAAGCAGATCGCAGACATCGGAGCCTTCGAGACCGGTGAGGAGATCCTGGAGAGAAGAAAGCAGATCGGGAAGATCACATCAAGTTCCACAACTTTTGACGAACTCATGGGAGGAGGATTTGAGACCCAGGCTATTGTAGAGATGTACGGGGAGTTCGGATCCGGTAAGACCCAGATCGTACATCAGCTTGCTGTGAACGTAACCTTGTCCAAGGAGCTCGGCGGGCTGGAGGCGGAAACGATCTACATCGATACCGAGAACACGTTCCGTCCCGATCGTATCGAGCAGATGGCCCTTGCCAAGGGCCTCGACCCCATTGAAGTCCTGAGGAAGATCCATGTGGGAAGAGCGTACAATTCCCATCATCAGATGCTGCTCGTGGATAAAGCAAAGGATATTGCACAGAATCACAACATCGGACTGGTGATCGTAGATTCCCTGACCGCCCATTTCCGTGCCGAATACATCGGCAGGGGAACCCTTGCCGACAGGCAGGGGAAGCTCAATGTTCATATGCATGCCCTGCTTCGGTTCGGCGATCTGAACAATGCCCTTGTGGCAGTGACCAACCAGGTGTCGGCAAAACCCGATGCATTCTTTGGTGATCCCACACGTCCTATCGGCGGTCACATCGTGGGTCATACCGCTACATTCAGGATCTATCTCAGAAAGAGCAAAGGTGAGAGGAGGATCGCCCGACTCATCGATTCGCCGAACCTTCCGGAAGGAGAGGCTGTATTCCGAATCACCCAGGACGGTGTGGTAGATTAACTCTAAGGATGGTTTAGCTCTAAAGATAGTGTAACTATAGGATGTGAATACCATGGGAGAAAATGAGGATCAGGAAATCGGAGAACAGGTGGTAGAGAAACTGAAGACGGTGATGGATCCCGAGACCAATCTCGATGTTTTAACTATGGGTCTCATCAAGGATCTGACCGTTGAAAACGGAGTCGTATCCATGACCTTCAAACCAACTGTTCCCACCTGCCCCATGGGGATGCAGATCGCTCATGGTATCAGGGATGCAGCCAGGTCGGTTTCCGGAGTGGAGCAGGTGAACATCACCGTCATCGATTTCATCGATGCGGATGCGCTGAACATTCAGCTCAGGGATTGCTGCTGAGATCACTGAGAATATGAAGGACACTGAGAGCAGGTAGATAGTATGGTTCAGGATACGGATAACTCACCCGATAATAAGGGGTCTGAGGAGGATCGGTCCAAATCTGTCTCAGAGGATGCAGATTCTTCGGATACAGATTCATCGGATGATGATAATTCCGTTTACCGCCTCATCAGGAATTTCACGCTTCAGAATGCACACCAGTTCGGAAAGCCTGATCCCAAAGCGATTATGGGAAAGGTCATGTCAGGCCACAAGGAACTCAGGAAAAGGGCACGGGAGATCATCACCTGGATAGGAGAAGTCTGTGCTGAGATCTCCACCCTCAAACCAGAACAAATAGAAGATGAACTGAAGAAAAATGCTCCGGAGCTTCTCGAGAAGAAGGAGCATGTACAGGAGATGGGACTTCACGATCTTCCCAATGTCTCGGGACCCGTGGTGATGCGTTTTGCCCCCGGTCCCTCCGGCCCCCTTCACATTGGCCACTCGAGGGCTGCGATCATCAACGATGAATATGTGAAACGGTATGGCGGAAAATACATTCTCAGACTGGAGGATACCAATCCAGCAAAGATCCTTGAAAGCGCCTATGATATGATCCCCGAGGATATGGCATGGCTGGGAACTAGGATACACGAAGTGATCGTTCAAAGCGATCGATTCGACATCTATCTTGAGTATGCACGAAAGATCATCGAGCAGGGTGGAGGGTATGTATGTTCCTGCCCTGTGGAGGAGTGGCGCTCTCTGAAGGAGAAGAACCTCCCCTGCCCTCACCGTGATCTTGCGATCCCGCAGCAGCTTGCCGAATGGGAAAAGATGATGAACGGCCATTATCAGGAGGGTGAAGCCTCCCTTATGATCAAGACCGATATTTCCCATCCCAATCCCGCAGTGAGGGACTTCGTTGCCATGCGCATCTCCGATCACCCCCATCCCAGGACAGGTAACAAGTTCCGCATCTATCCCCTGTACAATTTTTCGGTTGCCATCGATGACCACCTCATGGGCATGACCCATGTCCTCAGGGGCAAGGACCATCTCAATAATACCTACAAGCAGAAGTATGTCTACGATTATTTCGGATGGAAGCAGCCCGAGTTCATCCATTACGGATGGGTCTCAATTCCCGATACGCTGTTGAAGACCTCCTCCATCAGGAACGGGATCGAGGAAGGTGAATATTCAGGCTGGGACGATACCCGACTGGGAACCTTCAGAGCCCTGGAGAGGCGTGGATTCCGTCCCGAGGCCATCCGAAGGTACTGGGTCGAGGTCGGGATCAAGGAGGTGGACATCACCTTCTCCTGGAAGAATCTCATTGCCTACAATAAGGAACTCATCGATCCGATCTCTCCCCGCTATTTCTTTGTTGCCGATCCAATAGACATGACCATCACCAAGATAACAGACCTCACCGGAAGGGCACCCTTTTTCCCTGACAGGCCGGACGAGGGACACCGGAAGGTTCACCTTGTCTCCGATGGTATCGGTATTCGGATCTGTATTCCCGGGGATGATGCTCAGGCCGTTCAGGAGGGTTCCCTCATCAGGCTAAAGGACCTGGGTAACGTGAGGATCCTTCAGAAAGGCACCAAGGGCATTGCTGCAGAATATATCGGGAATGATCTTACTGTTCTGAAGCAGGGTGCACGCAATATCCACTGGTGCCCTGAGAAAGGAGTCCCCACCACGGTTCAGATGGACGACGGCAGTATCATAACTGGACTCACCGAGCCTGCGATCCTTGAATCATCCACTGAAACTGTTCAGTTCGAACGATTCGGGTTTGTTCGGATCGAGTGCGACGGGGAATCGGTTCATGCATTTTTCACCCACAAGTGAATAATACTCAATCAGATCAATACAATCATACTTCCAATATTATAGTCGGGAACTTAAATAAGTATACTTTTAATTGAATCAGTGATGAATGT
>CAZTGJ010000029.1:0-17130 GCA_964613025.1 uncultured Thermoplasmata archaeon
TTCGATTGGTCTTTTTTGACAGGTGTTCGATGCCATGTAATACGCAAGTTTTCAAAAATAGTACGAGTTCTGGAGTGAAACGATCATACCAACTGCTATCTGAAATAGTTGTCCCATTGCGTTTTGAGTAATCTCTTTTCAATTCCGCAAGTGTTCGGTGCAATTGGACGCCATAGCTGAGAACAAGAACCCAAAACATTGCAACCGGGTTGATTTTTCGTTCACGTTTGACCAATCCTGTCTCTTTGGCTGTTTTTTCCAACCAGTCTTGAGGAAAAATATTGCAGAATGCCTTTTCAAATATCTCATTATCTGGCTGGGTACCTTGTACATTCATTTCGGAATTCATGGTTCCACCAACACTGCTTTGACACGTTTTCCAACCCAGTGCTTTGGTACCAATATCCTACCTGATGTAGCACATGGTTTCGCTTCCTTTTCTATTACTTCATAGCCAACCATTCGGATGTTCATAGCTGCGGGTTTTCCGCGTTTGGTAACCATAATATCATTGCAATAATATTGCAATGCAATATGTAAAACTTGCTGTCGTTAGAGATGGTATTTTCCTGAAAAATTAATAGCTCAAATATGGCTGATTATTCCTTAACCGAAGACACATGGAATTCTATTATATGGGTACAGGCGGGAACCATCACCGCCAGATAGAGCATCGTCATCCACATAGATTGATATGTCATCTTCGGTGAGCCAGGGGATGAACCTCAAACCTTCCGTTATATTTTCCCCGGACCCATTTGGATTCAATGTCTTGTGGAATGGTCCACTAACATCTCCCCACCAGTTGTCCCGACCATCGAACGTATCATTTGAATAACCCTTTGAATGGATCGCAAATTTAAGATTTCTAACAAAGTGATTGGCGTGTATTGTGATATTAAATGATGGAGGCTCGAATAGATACCAAATATAAATTCCATTTCCATTTTCTGAAAATAAATTAGAACCAATAACACAATCATTTGATGATATAATAAATACTCCATCATTGTTATTTCTAATAATATTGGCTCTAATTATGCTATTATTAGAATAAATTAAGTTTATTCCTCCATTGCAATTCATTATTACATTATTTTCTATGCTGATCTGTGAGGAATCCTGACTAACTATGCCATACCACCGCACAAATATCTCATTGTCAGATATTGTAACATTTTCTGAGTAGCGAGTAGTTATGCCCGAGCCAAATACTGAGATTCGATTATCAATGATTGTGACATTATTTGATTCTATTGATACTCCAGAACGATGGCTATCGAATTGATTAAGAATATAGAATCCTGCTACTGTGACATTTCCTGAACTAATTGAAATGATATGGTGATCAACCGACGGGATAATAGAAGTGGTTTCACTACCGTTTCCGATCAAGCTCACAGATTTGTTCAAATAAATATATTCACGGTATGTACCTGCGAATACTCGAATCGTATCTCCGTCCTGGCTCACATTGAGGGCATCCTGAATCCTCTCAAAATCTGCACCACCATCGTCATCCACCGTAATCGTTTCCCCCGCCCCCCCTCCTGTAAGAAAAAGAGCGCACAACAGTACTATTATTCCGAGGTATATCATCGGCATTGACCAACGAAACTTCCTTCCCATTGTTGAAGGGTACACAACCATTTGTAATTAATATTTCTCTTGGCCATAATGCCAGTGGTTTGGTTTAGAACTCAAGAACATGCGTCCAACCCTTACTGGTCATCAAGTAAAATATACATCGCCCCACGCTTCTCGTCGCTTTTCTCCACCCTGCCCTCTTCAACAAGTTTGGTTAGATTATAGCTTACAGCAGCGTGACTGATCCCAAGCACCTCTTTCATCTGAACCTGGGTGGCTGGCCCGCTCTCCTTTAGATAGTCGATGATCAGTAAGCCCATCGGCACGCTCGAAAGATTTTCGAGCGAATCCAATCCCCCACCCACCCGAGTTGACGGGTCACCATTTCCCCCGGACTGTATCGCCCCGCTTCGATTTCCATCCGTACCCTGGTTTCCATTTCCTGCAATTTGCTCCTCCCCCCCTCCCCCCACTGCCCCACCGGTATCAGGTTTTGCATCAGCTGCAGCGACTTTATTCTTTTGTGCAACCCAATCAGTTCCTGTGGGGAAGAACAGCTTTCGCCCCATCTGCTTCTTCGAGCGGATATGCTTCTCCCGTTCAAGTACTTTCAGGTGATGAACGATTGTGCCATAGCCTATTGGGAGTTCTTTATGCAGTCGGGTGAGATTGGAACCCGGTTTGTTCACGATGTAACTGTAGATATTTTGTCGTTTGGGTTGATCAAGGATATCGTTTTTCTCCAACTTAGTGTAGAGGGGGGCGGTGAGCAGGGAGAGGAGGAGGAAGCGGAGGTCCTCTCTCAAATAGAACGTTCCGAGAAGACCGAGAAATGAAAGCCCAATTATTCCAGATACGATAAACGGCACATAGGCAGGCGTGTCCTCATCCTCTTTTGATTCCATAATGTTCACTGAAAAGTCCGATAGCAGCCACGGTTTGAACGTGACGTTATCCCCGATCCTGTCCCCTCCGCCATTCTTATTCTTTTCCGAGTGATAGGGACCGGATGCATTCCCCCACCAGTTGAACCGAGCATCCACAATCCCACTTAGATGTTTGTCAAGAACGGAAATTCCAATTCGGTTCCCTGTGATCTCGTTGTAATGTACAGAACAATGTGGGGAATTTACTCCAAATCGAATTCCAATATCGTTGTGCAGGAATGTATTATTCACTATTGAATTATAGGGGGACCCATCATCGATGAATATGGCGTGACCCGTGTTAAATGAAAAATTATTATGCGTGATTACATTATTACTTGATCGCTGCAATCTCAAACCCATCTTATTATTTTTAAATGTGCAATTTGAGATGGAATTTCCATCTGATGTACTTAAAGTCACTCCTGTAATATATTGCGAAAATGAATTGTTGATAAATGTAAATTGTGATGGCTCGTCGACAGATACTCCATAATAACCACCCACAAATTGACAATTTTCGATAATTGACCAATTGGATTTTACCTGCCATATTCCCCAATCGAGATTTAAAAATCGATTGCTGGAAATTCTACAGTAGTCCCCGGTTAGTTGAATACCTCTTCCTGTTGTGGTCCATGCAAAAGATGGAGGTTCCCAATCATTATTCCACAAACCAGTAAATGAAAATCCTTTGATAGTTACATTATCTGAAAGAATAATAATATTTGTTGTGTTCGTCAAGTGTTCGAATATCGTTTTATTTGTACCATTTCCGATCAGTGAAACGGATACGTTCACGATGATATCCTCACGATATATCCCATCCCACACCCTTATCGTATCCCCATCCTCCGAAGCATTGATCGCATCCTGAATGCTTATGTAATCCGCCCCTCCGTCATCATCAACGGTGATCGTTCGCCCCTCCCCGCTCCCCCCCACCAAGAGGAGAAGAAGGAAGAGTAATCCGAGTACCATACTAAAGTGTAAATGTATATCCTTTTTCATACTACTCTGTGCATTGGATCGTGATATAAATAATGATTGGATAACGTTTTGAGAACCGGGTTATTACGCCAAAGAACATATGGCCAAGCCTCATCGTTTTCGGATTTTATCCTCAGTTCGATTCGATGGATAATTTAGTTAGAAATCACTTCAAGCTCATTCTTTTCACTGCAAAGCAGTAAGAATGAATGGCGCAGAGAGGGAGATCACCCACGCAACCTTTTAGAAAAAGCGTTGACGACCAAAGGTCATCCCGCACTCTGCTCTTCAAGCCTCATGCTTGCCCGGAAAAACTACTCACATTAGCTCACCTTTTCAAGGTTCACCTTCTGTTCGAATACCTCTCCCTTCAGCTACCCTATTCAAGCTTCGCTGTGAAAGAATGGCGCAGAGAGGGAGATTACAAACGCAGCCTTTTAGAAAAAGCCTGCGGGGAAAAACGAAACGTGACGTAATTCAGCTTCGCTTTATTACTATGTCACAACCCTCACCATTTTCGGATTGCATCCTCAAATCGATTCGGCCTACTTCTCCCTCCAGCAATTATTTTCTCAGCGAAGCTGTGAAAATGATGGCGCAGAGAGGGAGATTCGAACTCCCGTGGGGCGGGTGCCCCACCGGCTCTCAAGGCCGGCGCCTTACCTGGCTGGGCCACCTCTGCACTGAAAAAGAGAGAACGGCTGTGAATTGATTCAGATATAAATAGCTTGTTCAGTTCCGTGTTGTTGTTTGTGGATGGGGAGGCGAAGGTGGGGGGGAGCGGTGTGAAGAGAGGGGAACTGGAAAGAAGGTGAGGCCTATGTGGAGAGGAGGTGGGAGCGGGGGGGGAAGGGGAAAACGTGACTTTGAAAGTGAGTGTTTTATCCGAGCATCATATACCATCCCAATAAGAATCTGTGAAATCCGCCGCATCTGCGTAATCCGTGTCCCCGTCGTCGTATCTATACAATCAATGCAGGATACATAATCAAATTATCGTACTAGAAACATTTAATATAAAAGGCGAAACCTTCATTGATATGAATTCGAGCTGTCATTGGGATTTCTCCGCACGTCGGAGGATGTTCAATACATCGTCCCTGGTTTGTGTGATAACCCTGATCTCCCTGATCGTTTCCTCAAGCGGCGTCATGGTGCCGTTCGGTAGGGACAAGGATGTGGACATTCACACTGATATTCTGCCCGATGTTTCCGGGACCCGGCAGGGGAACGGGAACGAGGTGAACGTACTGCTGATCAACGCTTCCAGCGAGAGCGCACCGATCCTGAACGGGATCATTTCCGCAAACGCAACCTACAATCTCACTGAGGAGGGGGAAGGGGAGACCACGTCGGGAACCTGGGGAAACTATGATATTCTCGTGTGGGGCCAGGGGAGGGAGAACAGAAATGTATCATTAGAGACCGAACTGAGAGAGTATGTTCTGGCAGGCGGTCATCTTTTCATCGAAGGGGCGAACATTGCAGATCAGGCCGGGAGCACGGATTTCGAGAATGATGTCCTTCATGCCAGCAGCATCGATGGAATTCCAACCCCTGACAGCCATTACGTGGGTCAGAACCTCACGAAGAACAGTGGCGACCATCCCATCACAGACAATCCAACCATCCTCGCAGACCCCATCACCTACATATCAAACGACACCCATGGTCTGGATTCGGATGTCTGTTTTCCGGAAAATGGATCAGAGGTAGCACTTGAATGGGACAATATCACCACGGTGAACGGGACTACCAACGACAACTCCAACAATTACGGGGGGGTTATTGCTTTTGATGACGACTCCAATCTTTCCAATGGCGGCCAGATCGTTTTCGCTTCATTTGCCGTACCCGTGATCGAGAACCTGACCCATCGTTCCGATCTCGTCGAGAATATCATGCACTGGCTCATTCCCAGTGAACTGGATGAATACTATTCATTTTACATGTCCCCTGATTCACAGGATAGTACCACGAATTCCGGGGGAACCGTGGTCTACGACATACAAGTTGCAAATAATGGCACGCTTGACGACACCATAGATCTTGTACGGTCAGCACCACCTCCCGGGTGGACTGCCAACCTCAATCAAACCACCGCTGAAGTGGAAGCCGGGAAGAACACCTCGGTCTCCCTCACAGTTACTGCACCTGTAAGCGCTCAGAATGGGGATTATGCCAATATCTCGGTAACCGGAACCTCCCAGGGGAACATCGAACTCAATCACACCGTTTACACCAACACCACGGTGAACAACGAAGCACGAGCCGATCTCGAGCCCATCGATCTCGGTCCCACCAACGGACAGATGGTCCTGGGCCAGGATACGAGGATCGCATCCCTTGTGCGGAACAACGGTGACCGTGATGCGGATAATGTCCTTGTAGCCTTCTACCTTGATGACAATACCACCGCACCCATCGGGACCGACACCATCGATGTGCCAGCGGGAGAAGAGACAGAAGCATTCATCGACTGGAATGCAACCGATTCCTTCGGGGATCATACGCTTCTGGTGGAGGTGGATCCCTATCAGAACCATCCGGAAACCGACGAGACCAACAACAACCTGGAGAACGACACCAGGGACTGGATCGTTCTTGGAATGGTGGATTGGACTGATGATGCATTCAACGTCACCGGCAATCTCATTATCTCCGGACTCCTGCAACTCGACAATATCACCATCCTTTTCAATTCCACGGACGGGACCTACGGGATCGATCTGAGAAACCCGGGGACTATGGATGCAGTGCATTCGACATTCGGTCCATTGGGAGGAGATACGGATTCGACCTTCCGGTTCCAGGTTCGCGATGAACTTTCCCTCACTGATTCCCGAGTACACGGATTATTCTACAACGAGAATCTGGGAGATCCAAGAGGTGGTATCGAGATCTTCACAAGCACGGTCCATATTCTGAACACAACGATCACCGATTCCGGAATGGGCATCTGGACCTCTGTATCTCCCACCATCGAGAACTCCACATTCGAGGACCTCGACGATTTTGGAGTGTACTCCAATTCCGGGTCTCCGATCATCCGCGGTACCCACTTTGAATCCACAACGACTGCCATCGTCCTGAAGGGTGGAACAGGATCTGTCGCTAATTGTGAGATCACGGATGTGAGCACGGGTATTTGGGCTGCCCAGAACACCAGCGCAGTGATCACTGGGAACTACATCCATGATCTGAACGGCTTGAGCAGAGGTGTGTTCATCACGGATTCATCCCCGACGATAGAGTACAATGAGATCCACGATACCCTGAGCGGCATCTGGTTGGAGGGGGAAGAATCCTCACCGTTCATAGCCGGGAATGACCTCTCCTCAAATATCCAGTACAGCGCGTATTCCAAGGACGCATCACCCATTTTTGAACGGAACGACATCTCAGAGAACGAAAAGTTCGGATTCTATATCAATGGTGGAATGGCAACGATCAGACACACTCAGATCTTGGATAACGTCAGAAGAGGCATCTATGCATACCAGGCTGACATCACGGTGGATAATGTTACCCTGAACGGGAACGACAATGACGATTTTGACGAGGGCATCTATGCGTCGAGTTCAATGATTCGCCTCTTCAACACCACCTTCGATTCCTATTCCTTCGATCTTGATATGAATCTCACAAAATCGAGTACACTCAGGTCCTTTGACTCGGATTTCGAAAATGTCAATAGAACAGAGGGATCGGTGATCGCCATGGGTTGGTTCCTGAACATCGAAGCAACAGATAGGGGTTATGATCCAATAGCTGATGCTGATGTGACGATCCATGATGTCCATGGGACCTTGGTATTTCAGAGTACCACAGATGAAAATGGGATGGTTAACGGTATCCCTTTGATCAGCTATAACGAAACCGATGACGGTACCGAATGGTTCACACCCTTCAAGGTGGATATCGATTATCAGGGAGGGAACGGGAAGGCCTATGTGGAGCTCAACGAGTCTGAATCCATTGAGGTTATTGTTAATACTCCCCCGGTGGCCGTTCTTACGGCCAACAAATATGAGGGTTCATCCGAAACTATTTTCAAATTCGACGGTGAGGATTCCTCCGATGATACCCTCCCCATTGCCAGCTTTCTCTTCGACTTTGGGGATGGAGAATCAACGGGTTGGATCTCCAGTGGGTACGATATCGAGCATATCTACGAGTTCGCCGGTGATTTCACAGCCACCCTGATCGTAAAAGATCGTGATGATGCGGTGAGCGAACCCGCATCAGTTGAGATTACCATAAACAACGATCCCAATGTGAATCTTCCTGATTCAATGGTGGGGAAACAATTCGTGAATCTTTCCTTTAGCGCCGACGTCTACGATCCGGATGCGTGGGATAACCTTCACTACGATTGGGACTTCGGGGATGGGTTCACCTCGGAACTCATATCACCATCCCACGCTTATGAGGAGATGGGGAATTATATCGTTGTCCTGCGGGTAACAGATGACCACGGTGGATTGGGCGAGGACCTCATGGACGTGGAGATCGTCCTGAACCAAAGGCCGGTAGCCGATGCGGGTAATGATATGAATGTCACCTTCAACAATGGAGCAACGGTACATTTTACCTCAGATTCATATGATCCTGACGATGACCCCCTCACCTACCTATGGGATTTCGACGATGGGACAACTTCCCAGCAAAAGGATCCCAACCACTTTTATAAAGAACCGGGTTCCTATAATGTAACACTAACGGTGGAGGACGATTCTGGAGCCAGTGGGTCCGTTGTTATTCTGGTGAATGTGATCGAGTACCGAATCACCTTCCCGCATGAACCATCAATAGAAGGTCAACAGGATCAGAACCCGAGAACAACGATCATTCTACAGAATAACGGTTCACATCCGGTGCTTATCAATCTGACAACAGAAGAGGATACATGGTTGACCTTCAATCTAGAAAACATGACTCTTGAGCCTGGAAAATCCAAATCGATGTTCATAACAGTCATGATCCCAAAAAATGCACCCATGGGAATCACTCAGCAATTCCTTATCGCCGAGACAGGCGGTGAGGAGTTCTACGGATCGATCCTGATTGATGTGAAAAAACAGGCAGGAGTTGATCTGTCCATCGGGTCCCCGAGTTCAAAGAGCGGAAATCCCGGGGATACAGTTGACTACAATTTAAAACTTACGAATACCGGCAGTGATGAGGATTCCTTCTCCATTCAGGTTTCCTCGTTCCCACCGGGCTGGAGTGTTCTCATCAATGAATTAATCTCACATACCGTTAACAATGTGAGTCCTGATAAATACGTTTTTGTAATTGTATCCATTACTATCCCCCAGGGAGAAAAGGAAGGTCGTCAGGATGTGACCATCACAGCTAGCTCAGTATCCGATCCGGGTACAACTGCATCCATCGACATCAGGACAACGGTGAATGACGGAGGAAGTGGGAACGGGGCTGAATCTTCGAACAATACCACTCTAATAGCCGGTGGCCTTTTAGTTGTTTTTCTCATCATCGGGGGGATCATGCTCTCAAGACGGAAGCAGGATATGAGATATGCAGAGGACGAATACGACGGGGAAGATTCAGGGGACTTCGATAGCTGGGACGATGAAGAAGAATCCAAACCCAGGGAGATGAAGAAGAAAACCGGGGAATCTGCAAAAGTAAAACCCAGAATCCTTAAATGTCCAAAATGCGCAACCCTGTTGGAGGTTCCCTCTGCGAAACGTCCAATCACGATTCAGTGCCCCGGCTGCGGGGCTCGGGCTCACATTAAGAAATAGATCTACAATATACACATGCATTCATATGCATGCGTGCATAAAATAAATTCTGTTTGGATTTGTGGAGTCCTGAATTTAGGTTGGCAAATACGACAGATATCATGAATTTGAATACTGATCTAATACGACCACTCCACATCTAAGGAAAAGTATTTCCTATGTTTTTTCCACTTTTTTTTCCATACATTTATTGGTTTGGAAAATAATCATGGATTAATGCGTAAATCGGGGTCTCTGTTTCCGATGGAATATTCCCGCGGTGTCTCTTCACTCTGGGGATTTCTGTGTATGCGCTATCAAGAACTGGGAGGGAACCGGGAAATTCGGTGAGAACATGGTGACGTTCAGGATCTTGCTAATGGAGAGAGAGCGAATCGTTGCCGAAGATATCAAGAGAAAGCTCCTCAAGATCAGAACAATTGAAATTATCATGGTGAATTCATGGGACAGAGCACTGGAAATGCTGAAGAGCAGAGACCCCAATATGATGATCTCTGAGATGAACATCGATCCCTTTGTGAGCTGGGAAGCAGCCGCCCGGGAGATACGATCCCTGTCAATGGTTCCAATACTATTCACGGCATGTCACAGCATTCCATCCCTGAATGAACGGCCCGACAAATATGGAGACATCGATTTCCTGCAGAAGCCATTAGATATCCCCTTGCTTAAAGCGATGATTCTGGCTATTATGCGAGGATCTGAAAGGGGAACAATAACCCAAGAAGAATGTGGTGAGTGGAATAATGAATCGAAGAGTGGGATGAGTTTTGGGCGGAATAGTACGGGGAAGAGAGGGAAAAGAGAGAAGAGTGGCGGACTGAATAATGAATCGATGAGAGAGTTGAACGGTGAGTGGAATAAATATCACAGCAAGGGTACATCCTCCATGAGATTATACTCTATGATTGAGGGAGGCAATAACATTGAACAGTGATACCGTTATCCTCCTGGCCGAGGACGATGAAGGACATGCTACTCTGATAAAACGAAATCTCAGACGCTCCGGGATCAATCAGATCTTACATTTCAAGGATGGGGAAAAGATTCTTAATTATCTCATAGGGAACGGGGGTTCTTCCGAATGGAGCGATGGAGCTTCCTTCCTCCTTATGGCGGACATCAGAATGCCCAAGGTCACAGGGGTGGAAGTTCTGAAGCGGATCAAGGAGCATTCCTATCTACACGAGATCCCGGTGATAATCTTATCCACGTCAGACGACCCGAATGTCATCGGTGAATGCCAGGAGAGAGGGTGTCTGGATTACATTGTAAAACCCGTTGATTACAATCAGTTCGTGCTCGCGATAAAACAGATCGGCTCGTTCATGAAAAATCTGGATGTCCCAGTGATCCATCTCCCGAGTTAGTATTCCTCAGCATGCATATCAGGGTGCTCTGCTTACTCCCACCCCCTCCTTCACTGCACCTCTCTCCCTCCCGGGTTCATGAGCCATGCAATTGTCACCCCCCCCTTCCCCCCCTTCTTTTATGGAAAATCTAATCTAATCTAATCTAATCTAATCCAACCTAATCCAATCAAAAACAAATATGGAGAATCCAGGGGATCCCCTCAAAGATCAAGGTCACATCCCTTGCAGGGGAAACACATGGTATGGAATCGAGAACTATCGATCCCATGGCGATGAAATATTTCTTCCTGCTTATCTCTCAGCTCCAGATACCGGTCCAGAGAAAGAGGTTGGATGTCGAGGGCCGTTTCCAGTCTTTTTCGGTTGACAGGATTCAAATGGAGCCTGCGAAGATTTGCTGCAACTCCCATCCTGGCCAGGGTCTCCAAGCCCTCTAGTATACATGCATCAGACTCACCTAAACCGATGATGATATTGGAGGTCACGTTATTCTGTCCGAATATCTCTACTCCGTGTTTGAGCATGCGAAGGATGCTGTCATGGTCCAGATCGGGACAGACCAACCTGAACAGATCCTTATCCCAGGCCTCAATGTTCAGCTTGAGCTCACGTGCACCGGCATCATAGAGCCTCTGAAGCTGTGCTCTGGTCTCGACATAGGGTTCTACACCCATAGGGAGACCCAGATCCCGTACTCTTTCAAGGATATACACGAAGTCGTCGATATTCTCCTCGATACCTGAAGGGACGCCACTGGTGAGTGCAATAGCATCAATCTCTCCGGATTCCGCGAACTTCCTGATGTGGCTGATCCAACGATCGTTCGATATCCGTGTGTATCCTTCGAGTTCAGGTGAAGAACAAAAGAGGCAGTGGAACCGGCAGTTGGCATCGATATTGATGAAGGCCTGGCGGGGAGCATGGATGGGAGTCCTTACCGGTTTGACATGATCGAGGAAATCCTCCAATCCTTTCATGATGAGGTAGTCATTCTTATCGGGACTCTCACGATCCTTTTCCTGACTCGCAATAAGATCCGTTCGTTTGAAGAGACGAAATTCTGTCTCTTTCAGATCTCTGGTGACCCTAAACTTTACCCGGGTTCCGGAGAATTCCAGAATAAGTGTTCTCGATCCAACCTCAGGTCCTGCAGTACTTCTTGAGAGGGGAAAGGGGATGAGGGTTCCCCTGTCTATGAGGATGGCACCGGCCAGAACGAGCTCGGCTTTCTTATTGAGGATGGCCTGATCCAACATGGTGGGTTTGCTTGGTACATTGTGCATTTATGCTTTCTGATGTCTTACGATGATTGTGAATATGTCAGAGTGCGGACAACGAAAAAGTACTGGAAACGTTTAGAAAAAACAGTTTGTTGTGGGGGGGGAGGACTGAGCATTTATGCGAGGTCCGGTTGGGTGTGTATGAGGTGCAAAGCACCGAGGACCGGATGAACACGTTTGATGCACATAGTGCTGAGGAATGAGAACTTGTTCGAGTTCCGGTTGAGTGCAAAGTGCTCGATGAGGACCAGATGGACATGAAATGTTCGTTATGGAAGTGTTCGTCAAGGTGGGAAGAACAAAGTTCTTAACCCCGGTTGAGCCCGGAGGGGTCAATGAGGCCTGAGCACCGAAGGTGAGAGGGCAGGTTGAGTACGAAGTACTCGATGAGGTATGAATACCGAAGATATGAGTGCCGGATGAACACGAAGTGTTCGTTAAGGCAGAACCTGATAAGGAGTGAGAATTTATTCGAGTTCTGGATGACACGAAGTGTCGTCAAGGAGTGACAACGTGTTGTCGCTCAGGTTGAGTACGAAGTACTCGATAAGGATTGAGGACTTGTCTTATGTCCGGTTGAGTGAATGGCGCTCGATGAGGAGTGAAGGAAGAATAATACAGAAATTTCCGATTACTCGTGAAAATCGTCCTGGTTCCTAAGGTCGTGTTTCCAAGGAATCAGATCGTATGGGTTTCGAAGGCACTCTCCTCGTCCCAGGTCTCGGAGTCTGAGAATTCCTGCTCTCCCCTTTCCACGGAATTAACCACCTGGACAAATGCATCCTCAAGGGTATTCGAACCGGTGGACTGAAGTAGACTGTCAATGGGTCCCATGGCCCGAATCTTCCCCCGATGGATGATGGCCACCCGGTCACAGATATCCTCGGCAACTGAGGTGATGTGAGTGGAGATAAGGATAGATGTTCCGGTTTCCTGAAAGGCGCGTATCCATACCTTCAGTAGACGGGTAAACCGGGGATCAAGGCCCGAGGTGGGTTCGTCCAGAAGGAGGACCGGTGGATTGTTCAGAATGGACATAATGAAAGTGATCTTCTGGCGGGTTCCCTTTGAATAGGTGCCGATGAGGGAATGGATGTGCGATTCCAGTTCCAGCGCCTCGGAATACTTCATGATCTTTTCTTCGATCTCCTCCTCACTGATGTCAAGAAGTCTACCCACGAAATAGAGAAATTCATACCCGGTGAGATTCTCGTAAAGGATCGGGAATTCGGGCATATAGCCTCTCATTTTCTTTGACCCGAGAGTATCATGTCGTACATCATGGTCTGCAATGAAAACCTTCCCGCTTGTGGGCCTCAGAATTCCAGCTAAGATCTTGATAGTGGTGGATTTACCGGCCCCGTTGGATCCCAGGAGTCCCATGATCTCTCCCGGATTCACATGAAAAGATATGTCGTCGATGGCTATTGTGGTGCCATAGACCTTTCTGAGATTGTTGACCCGGATCATTGAGTTCTCGCCAGTTCCGTACGTTCTTTTTGTTCTTTCTTAATCCTTTCTTTATCTACAGATGAGATGGTTTTGTGTCCTTCAGGGGAATAGGATTCCAATGGAGAAACTGTTTCAAATGGAGAAACCGTTTCCAAAGTAGAATTCTACACTAATCTATCCCCTCACACATTCATTTCCATCTTGCGTCTGATCTCAATCTCCAGCTCGATGAGATGTTTAAGAGTAAGCGCAATATTATCAGGATCCTTCAGGTTCTCCCTGATCTCCGAATCCTTCTTCCGGAATCCGGTCGTGTCCAGGGCATCCAGGGATTTTTCGATCTCCTCCAGCCGGTTCACATCCCTGCTGTAAGCATCGAAGATCTTCCCCACGAGTTCGGACATTCCGGTGTTGAGTACCGATTCAAGGCGTTCCACATTGTACCCCTGCTTCTTCCAGGCTTTCATCTGCTTCCTGTAGTCGGACAGATCCACATCGTCCACGGAGTGGGTTTCGCGGATTTTGCCAATGGACTCTCGCATTGCCTTCACTTCGTCCAGGGTTTCCTGGGCTTCAGCCAGAATCTCTTTGATCCCATTCAACTGCTCGTCCATGTCCTCATCTCCATCGGTAATATTGTCACTGTCCTCGGCAGTTTCATCCGCCTCCCAGTCATCCTCTTCCTCCCCCCCGGTCTCGGGTTCGTCAGTGGTATCCGCGGATTCGGGTTCGGTTGTGTCAGTATCGTATTCCTGTGCTAGTTCCTCTTCCTCGGGCAGTGTATCGGAGATGCTCGGTTTGTCGGCCATTTCGTCTACCTCCTCAATAGATTTTTTCTCATACTATATCAATACTTTCATTTCGTGATCTATTCATCTCATTCATTGAGTTTCTGATCTCACGTGATCATTGGGCCTAATTCATTGAGTTTCTGGTCTCACGTGATCATTAGACCTCATCATTGAGCCTGTGCCTCATTCACCCTGCATGGCATGCCCAGCCACCATAAAATGTGCAAGAAGTGTCTCAAGCTGGATCCGTTCGTTCGCTCCTTCCACCATCCGGAATTCTATCTCCCCCACTCTGTCCATGAGCTTCACCTTTTCGATCTCGGGAAGATTGATCTCGAATATTGCTCGGTGGATCTGCTTGATCACGTCCTCTCCGGAGAGACCGTAATCGATGAGCAGATTGTCCAATAGGTTCCTGGCCTTCATGAAATCATGCTGCACCAGAACGCTGTCGAGGAGACCTTTGATGTCCTCGGGCTTGGCTGTTGCCGAGGCACGATAGAGCACGTCCGCATCGATATGATCGTACAGGGAGGCTGTGACCTGGAGGGCGTTGATGGCCTTTCGCATATCGCCGGAAGAAAGATAGACCAGAGCCTCGTATCCGTCCTCCGTAACATGGAGGTTCTCCTGATTCGCAATATGGGACAGATAGCCTTTGATGTCCTCGGGAAGCAGGGGACGGAAACGGAAAACCGCGCATCGCGACTGGATGGGTTCGATGATCTTTGACGAATAGTTGCAGGAGAGGATGAACCTGCAGGTGTGGGCATATTTCTCCATCGTTCTCCTGAGGGCCGCTTGGGCATCATGGGTGAGGGCATCCGCCTCATCGAGGAAGATGATCTTGGCAAAGGCCATGTTCAGGGGAGCCACCCGTGCAAAATCCTTGATCTTTCCCCGGACAATCCCGATTCCCCGTTCGTCAGATGCATTGAGCTCAAGGAAGTTCTGCCGCCAGTCCTCACCGAAGAGGTCCCTTGCAAGGGCAACGGCACAGGTTGTCTTCCCGGTCCCTGCGGGACCCGCAAACAGGAGATGGGGAAGCGACTTGGTCTTGACATAGGATTTGAGCCTCGAAACGATCTCCTTCTGGCCAACGACCTCACCCAGTGTCCTGGGACGGTACTTTTCGATCCATATGTCATCCATGGGCAACTCATCATCATTATTGATATTAAGTTTTGTCCGATCAGTTTTCATGCCTGTGATAGTCATTTTTTATTCCAATGGGGGGGAGCGGAGAAAGAGAGAGGGAGACGTGATGTGGAGGAATGGGAAGGAAGGTGAAACATGTTGTGGGGAAGAAGGAGAGAAGGGGGGTGGGGGAAACGGTGAAAAGACTTAATACCGAGAAATTCGTGTGCAGGATAATGAAGGATGCACATGGCTCTCACCATCTCGACCTTGAGGACCTGGAAACCATCATCCGTGAACTACGGGAACTATCCCTGGACCATCCCATCATTGTGGAAGGACTGAAGGACATTGAATCTCTCAGGGGTCTGGGGATTCATGGAATAATTACTCATATCAATCAGGGAAAACCCCTGATAAATTTCTGCTCGGATCTTTCACAACGCTATCGAAAGGCGATCATCCTCACGGACTGGGATACAAAGGGAGAGATCCTGTGCAGAAAGCTTGAGCTGAGTCTGAAGGCCTGTGACATTTCATTTGACACCCACCTCAGGGAACGGCTGAAAATGCTTCTGAGAAAAGATGTCAAAGATATCCAGAGTATACATACGTTCCTGTCAAGAAAACACCCCGATATTCTGGAGCGCCTTGGGGGAAACGAGGGACAACCATGAAAGTCATTCCAATACTGCCGGTGAAGAACGGAAAAGTAGTTGACCTCCACTTCGAGAACGGTCTCAAGACCGGATCTATAACCCATGATGTATTCAATGTGATCAACCAGTTGGGAAACGTCTATGATATCTCCTTCTTCATCGACCTGGATGCGTATTTCGGGGGTAACCAGCAGATAGAAGTCCTGAAGAACCTGTGTGAGGTGAACACTATCTGGGTGGACCCCTCTCCGAAGTGGTCCGATGATATCATCGACCCGTTTGTTGCCGGGGGGGAGTGGGTCGCCATGGGTACCTCGAACCTCCGCTCTCTTGATGAAATGGAGGAAGCTGCCGATATTTCTGACCGAATCCTTCCTTCTATCCACTGGGTTCATGGAGAGATCTTGCACCGGTATAAAACCCGGAAAGAGGGGTTGGAGGATCTCAAATATCATCTTGATTACTTCAAGGATCTGGGAATGGAGTCCGTGCTGTTCATGGATCTCCCCAGGATCAACCTTCGGGAAGGGGTTGAGCCGGAGATCATCGAAATGCTCATGGGATCGGGAATGGATGTATTTTTAGCAGGGGGGGTGAAGGAGCAGGATGTGCTCAGGTACACCGGTCTTGGAGTATCCGGTATCCTCCTCTATGTGAACGATCTTCTGGAAAAGATATCCCGGATGAAGCCAAAGCACCATAAGACAGACCCACAGAAACTTCCGGAAATGGAACCTGCTGTCCAACTCAATCCATTGGGATTCGTGGATTACACGTGATATTCATTAATGGATCATTGTTATTCCCCCCACCTTGCCTCCCCCTACCAATCTTTCAACCCCATAGGTCCATTCCATTCCATTCCACTCTCCCATCCTCCCACCCCCCTGCCTGCATTTCAGGGTCTAGTATTCCTTCGGCTTTCTGGTTTCATGCATCCTCCCACTTTTTCAAAGAAAGGCCGTCCTACTAATTTTGGAAGCTCACCAAGACAACATTTTGAAATGAAATATTATTCTAAATATCATTAATGCTGATTCCAATAATATTCTGATTGCTTAAACAAATACATAATAGACAAAATTTCTTTATCATTCATATAACTAGAAGATGTGTTATCCGCCAAAAATTTCGCCAAACATTTTTATTGGATTATTGGCGTTC